>JBFXIU010000006.1:0-42159 GCA_050175615.1 Porticoccaceae bacterium
TCCCTTGCCGGTTCTCATCCTGAGAGCGCCTTCCCTGCCATAGGCTCATCCTGAACCCATAGAAACTATAAATGCACGGGTTGAATTTGTAAAACATAACGGGGAGTGGGGTTTGTTGAGCGCTTACGGATCAAGTTCTTTATTCGCTTTAACAAGAAACAACACCCGAACACTCTTGGCGCCAATGAAGTAACCACATTTCTGACATTTCTAGCGGCGGAGCGGAATGTTGCTGCCGCTACCCAAGCCATTGCTTTGAATGCGTTGGTGTTTCTTTACAACAAATACCTTGAACGCCCCCTCGGCGATGTGAGCCATTTCAACCGTTCCAGCAGGCAGCGTAAATTGCCAGTGGTTCTCACCAACACCGAGGTAAAGACTCTTCTGGGTCAGTTCAAAGGCACCCAAAAACTGATGATCGCATTGCTGTACGGTTCAGGTTTGAGGCGCATCGAATTGCTACGGCTTCGAGTGAAAGACATTGACCTGGACAATCTTCAGGTGCAGGTCTGGCAGGGAAAGGGTAATAAGCACCGATTAACAACGTTGGCGGAAGTGCTTGTTGCACCACTCAATGCACAAAAACAGCTTGTTGCAAGCTTACTTGAGAGCGACAGGCAGTGCGCAGGGTTTGGTGGTGTCTGGTTACCGGGCGCTTTGGCAAGAAAATATCCCGGCGCCCCTTTTGACTCGGGTTGGCAGTACCTTTTCCCTTCTTCGAGGCTCAGCTTCGAGCCCGGCACCACCATATTACGCCGTCACCATTTTGATGAATCCAGCCTCAACAAAATTATTCGAGCAGGGGCTCACAGGGCGGGGATTGAGAAACAGGTGACCAGCCACACACTACGCCATTCATTCGCTACCCATTTATTGCAGTCCGGTGCAGATATTCGCACGGTACAGCAACAGCTTGGCCATGCGGATGTGAAAACTACGGAGATATATACCCACGTTTTGAAGCAGGGGGCGCATGGGGTAAGGAGTCCTCTCAGCAATCTTTAGAGGTGCCCTTTAGTTAAGAGCTTAGAGCATCTCTGTCAGCGCGAGAGTCAGTAACTATTTGCCTTGGCTGTCAGCTTCCGCCAGCTCCCCCAACACCGTATTTAAAAACCGAAAGCCCAGCGGCGTGGTTGCCAGGCGTTTATCCACCGGTTGCAGCAGGCCTTTGGCTACCAGTTTGTGCCATTGAGTCGCTACCGCAGCAAAGTCGGCACCGGTTCTTTTTTCAAATAATTCAAACGGTACACCGTCCACCAGGCGCAGGGCGTTCATTAAAAATTCCAGGGGCAGTTCCTGGGGTGCAATGGCTTCATTAGTGGCGATAAAGTTGCCGGGTGTTTTCCTGTTGCGCGTCAGGTAATCGCCGGGGGCGCGGGTTTTGCTTTGGCGAAGAATATGACCGTTGTCGGCCTGGGTGATTTTGCTGTGGGCGCCAGCGCCTATGCCCAGGTAGTCGCCAAATTGCCAGTAGTTGAGGTTGTGGCGGGATTGCCGCTTTGGTTGCGCGTAGGCGGAGACTTCGTAGTGGTTAAAACCGGCAGCGGTCAGCAGATGGTGACCCTGTTCCTGAATGTCGCCGAGAATATCTTCGTCGGGGAGTTGCGGCGGTTGTTTGTAGAATGCAGTGTTGGCTTCGATGGTGAGCTGGTACCAGGACAGGTGGGTGGGGTTTAAATCCACGGCCAGTGTCAGGTCAGCGAGGGCGGCGTCGACGCTTTGGCCGGGCAGGCCGTGCATTAGGTCGAGGTTGAAATTATCAAACCCGGCTTTGCGGGCGCTGCTGGCGGCGGTAATGGCGCTGGCGCGGTCGTGAATGCGGCCAAGGGCGCTGAGTTGCTGGTTGTTGAAACTTTGAATGCCAATGGAGAGGCGGTTGACACCGGCGCTGCGGTAGCCGCGAAAGCGCTGCTGTTCAAAAGTGCCCGGGTTGGCTTCCAGGGTGATTTCGATATTGTCTTCAAAGCCGATATGTGATTCTACCGCGTTGAGAATGTCGCCAATGGCTGCGGCGGAAAACAGGCTGGGGGTGCCGCCGCCAAAAAAAATCGACCCCAGCTTGCGCCCCTGAACATGGGGTAGATCTGCCTGCAAATCCGCTATCAGGGCGGCGACATAGTCGGTTTCGGGAATGTCGCCCTTGGCCTCGTGGGAATTGAAGTCGCAGTAGGGGCATTTGCGCACGCACCAGGGAATGTGCACATAGAGGGACAGGGGCGGCAGGCACAGCATCAGGAAAAAAGTCTGGGATTCAGTTTGTCCAGAAGCTGGCGCATGGCGCGGGCGCGGTGGCTGAGGGTGTTTTTCACCTCTTTGGTGAGTTCGGCGGCGGTGCAGTTTTGCTCTTTGACAAAGAACAGTGGATCGTAGCCAAAGCCGTGTTCGCCTTTGGGTTTTTCGGCAATCATGCCCTCCCAGGTGCCCTGGCAGATAAGTGGCGTCGGGTCTTCGTGGTGGCGCATAAACACCAGCAGGCATTGAAAGCGGGCGCTGCGTTTTTCTTCCGCGACACCCTCAAGAAGTTTGAGGAGCTTTTCGTTGTTGCTGGCGTCGCTGGCGTCTTTGCCGGAAAAGCGGGAGGAGTAAATTCCCGGTGCGCCCTGGAGGTAATCCACCTCCAGCCCGGAGTCGTCGGCAATGGCGGGCAGGCCGCTGACCTTGGCGGCGTGGCGGGCTTTGATGATGGCGTTCTCGACAAAGCTGAGCCCGGTTTCCTTGGGTTCTACACTGGAAAATTCCGACACCGGCACAACGGTAAAATCCTGTCTTTCGAGAAGGTGACGAAATTCTTTCAATTTGCCTTTGTTGCCGCTGGCCAGAACGATGGAATGGCTCATGGCGCGTTAATCCTGATAAAAGGTACGCTGGAAGGTAAAGGTACTGGTTTGGTCGCTACCCGCCGGACGCACATGGATGGTAAACGTAAGAGGATCTTCGTTATCAAACTTAAAGGGCGCCAGGTAGTAAACGGCCTCCCCTTCGCGAATTTCGATAAAGTCCAGGGTTTGCTGCTGTTGGATAAGGTTGTTGACTGCGCCGCCCACCAGTGCGGTTGTGCCAGCTTCAGCCCCTTCGGGAACCACGGCGATATTGACAAGACCCTTGTCTTTGCCCCGGGTTATTTTGTAGATGCTGGCAACTTCGGCACTGATAAAACTGCTGTTAAAAGCGCTGTAGTACACCCTGGTGTCGCCAAAGGTTTTCATTTGCGGTTCTTGGCCAAAGGCGGCCACGGAAGAGAGAATCAGGGTTGCGGCCAAGATCATCATTTTCATAGTTGTAGCTCCCGTAGGGCGTTATTTGCTGAGGTGATAAATGGCGGTCTCACCAAAAAGATTAGGCCATATTCCTTTAAGTTGCCTGTCTGGTGAATGCTGGGTGGTAAATTCCCGGTTGAGAATACGAATGTCCATGTCCCGGCACAGGGTTTCAAAATCCTTGACGGTGCAGAAGTGAATGTTGGGGGTGTCGTACCACTGCCAGCTCAACTGTTTGGTCACAGGCATTCGGCCTTTGAACACCAGGTGGCTGCGGGCGCGAATGCTGCCAAAGTTGGGAAAAGTGACCACGCACTCCTTGCCGATGCGCAGCATTTCGGCGATGGTTTTGTCGGGGCGCTTCAGGGTTTGCAGGGAATAGGTCATCACCACGGTGTCAAAGCTGTCGTCGCCGAAATGAGACAACCCCTGGTTGATGTCGGTTTCGATAACATTGACGCCTTTGGCAATACAGGCGGTGATTTGCGCCGCATCGATTTCGAGACCATAGCCTTCGATGTTGTGGCTCTGCTTGAGGCTGTGGAGCAGAGTGCCGTCGCCGCAGCCGAGGTCGAGCACGCGGCTGTTTTCGGCAATCCATTGTTTGAGAATATCGAGATCAAGCCGCAGCATCAGGCACCTCCTCGGCAATTTGCCCGCTCTGTGCGAATATCGGCGGCAACACCCTGCATATAGGCGGAAAATACCGCTTCGTAGCGCTCATTGGGAAGCAGAAAGGCGTCGTGGCCGAGGTCGGATTCGATGCGCGCGTAGCTGACATCCCGGTTGGCCGCCACCAGGGCGTTGACGATTTCCTCGGAGCGCTGTGGCGAAAAGCGCCAGTCGCTGGAAAAAGAGATCACCAGGAATTTGCTCAGGGCGTGGCGGAAAGCCTGCACTGGGTCGTGGTTGTATTCCCGGGCGAGATCAAAATAATCGAGAATTTTGGTCATCAGCAGGTAGGTGTTGGCGTCAAAACTGCCGGAGAAGCTGTCGCCCTGATAGCGCAGGTAGCTTTCCACCTGAAATTCAATGGGGCCTTCGAGGCCGCGTTCAAAGGAACCCTGGCGCAGCTCGCGGCCAAAGCGGGTGCCCATGAGTTCGTCAGACAGGTAGGTGACATGGCCGATCATGCGCGCCAGCGCCAGGCCGTTGCGGGGCAGGCTGTCGTACTTGAGATAGTCGCCGTTGTGAAATTCCGGGTCTGAGGTAATGGCGCGGCGGGCGATTTCGTTAAAGGCGATATTCTGGGCGCTCAGTTTCATGGCGGAGGCAATCACCACGCAGTTGCGCACCCGCTCCGGATATTCCAGCGCCCAGCGCATGGCGTTCATGCCGCCGAGGCTGCCGCCGATTACCGCCGCCCATTGGCGAATGCCCAATTTGGCGGCGAGGCGCGACTGGCTGTGAACCCAGTCACGGGCGCGCAGGGGCGGAAAATCCCTGCCCCAGGGCTTGCCGGTGTCCGGGTTGATGGACCGGGGGCCGGTGCTGCCGTGGCAACCGCCAAGGTTATTGAGGGCAACCACAAAAAAATGATTGGTATCTATGGGTTTGCCGGGGCCAATGTAGTGATCCCACCAGCCGGGGCGCTTGTCGTCTTCGCTGTGGTAACCGGCGGCGTGGTGGTGGCCGCTGAGGGCATGGCAGATCAGCACCCCGTTGCTGGCGTCGCTGTTGAGTTCGCCATAGGTTTCCACCATCAGCTCGTAACCGGACAACACCCGGCCACAGGCCAGTTCCAGGGGTTCGTCGAATCTGAACAGTTGAGGGCTGACTATGCCCACGGAGCCTTGTCGATCCACAGTGCTTGTTTATCTCTCAATGTTGTTGGTGCGCCAATTCTACACGGGGTCAGGCGACGGTGATAATTTTTAGAGTATTGGTTTCTCCCCGCGCGCCGTAGCTGTTGCCAAAGGAGGCCAGCACCTGGTCTCCCGGTGTGAGTACGCCCTGGGTTTTCAGCTGCTCAATGGCGCAATCGATGGCGTCGGCAACCTGGGTAACGGGATTGTCTGTGGCCATGGGAATCACGCCCCGGTACAGGCACATGGCGCGCAACGCTTTGGGATTGGCGGAAATGCCGTAGATACTGATGCCGGAGCGAATGCGCGACATCCACAGCGGCGTGTTGCCGGATTCGGTGAGGCACAAAATGGCTTTCACCGAACCGAGATGATTGGCGGTGTACATGGCGGCCATGGCGATGGCTTCATCGGTGCGCAGAAAGGCGCGATCCATGCGGTGGCCGGAGTGGCGGTTGGAGGGTTCCTTTTCAGCGCCAATGATAATGCGCGACATGGCCTCGACCACTTTAACCGGGTGTTTGCCGGTGGCGGTTTCCGCCGACAGCATCACCGCGTCGGTGCCGTCGAGCACGGCGTTGGCAACGTCGAATACTTCGGCGCGAGTGGGCAGGGAATTGTCGATCATGGTTTCCATCATTTGCGTGGCGGTGATCACCACCCGGTTGAGCTGACGGGCGCGAAGAATCATTTTTTTCTGCACGCCGATCAGTTCGGCGTCGCCAATTTCCACCCCCAGGTCGCCCCGCGCCACCATCACCGCATCCGCGGCGAGAATAATATCGTCGAGCACCTCATCGCTGGCCACGGCTTCGGCGCGCTCCACCTTGGCGACAATGCGGGCGTTGCACCCCGCCTCTTCAGCGGCCTTGCGGGCGAAGCGGATATCGTCACCGGAGCGGGGAAAGGAAATCGCCAGGTAATCGAGATTGAGGCGGGCGGCGGTTTTGAGGTCACGGTAGTCCTTTTCGGTGAGCGCGGGCGCTGAAAGGCCGCCGCCGCGAAGGTTGATACCTTTGTTGGCGCTGAGTCTGCCCCCGGAGCTGACTGTGGTGATAATGTCGCTGCCGTCGATTTTTTCAATGCGCAGTTCAAGGCGGCCATCGTCGAGAAGCAGGGTTTGCCCCGGCTGGCAGTCTGCCGCCAGCTGCGGATAGGTGACCCCGACGCGATACTGGTCGCCGGCATCTGCGCCCAGGGCGGTGTCGAGAATAAAGGAGTCGCCATTGCGCAGCTCGATAGCGCCATTTTTAAATCCGGCAATGCGGATTTTCGGCCCCTGAAGGTCGCCGAGTATGGCCACCTGCTGGTTGAGACTGGCGGCAGCCTGGCGAATGCTGAGGCAGCGCTCCCTGTGATCATCGCTGCTGCCGTGGGAAAAATTGAGGCGAAACACATTGGCACCCGCGCTGATCAGCGCCTTGATGGTGTCGAGATCGGAACTGGCGGGTCCCAGGGTGGCAATGATTTTGGTGCGTTTAGGCATAGCTATAAAGTCTCATCAACAGGTTGCGATATTGTCGTGATTGCAAAGGGTTGCCGTTTAAGGAAAGTTGTCGGGGAGAGCGTCCAGCCCTTCTATAAACAGGGTTTTTTGCCTGCTGGTTTGGCCGCTTACCAGGGAGACCCGGCTTTTCGCCACCCCGGCGCTCTTGGCAATAAAGCGGATCAGGTGGTCATTGGCCTTGCCGTCGGTGGGCGGCGCGGTGATCTGGATTTTGAGACGGTCGTTGTGAATGCCGACAATGGCGTCACGGGACGCCCTCGGCTGCAGGTGGCAGTGCAGGCGAAGGCCTGATTCGCAGGCCTGAACATAGTTCATCAGATACCGGGCACCGCCCAGGCGGGGAGGCTGGTGGCGTTGGCGGCATTAATGACAAAAATGCGCAGTAAATTGAGAAGGATAAAAATAATAATCGGCGACAGATCCAGCCCGCCCAGTGACGGCACCAGCTTTCTGAAGGGCGCCATAACAGGCTCCATCAATTGCCACAACAGGGCGACCACCGGGTGCTTGTTCTGGGGGGCCACCCAGCTGAGGATAATGGCGGCGAGCAGGCCGTAGGTATAGAAATTGATCACCAGGGAGGCGATGCCCAGCAGACCCCAGAGCAGCACGTAAAAAACATTGATCAGCGGGTAGCCATTGATACTTGCCGTCAGCTGAATGGCGAGCCATTGCAGCAGCAGCGCCAGCACCACGCAGGAAAACTCCACCCGCCCCCAGGCGGGGCAAATTTTGCGCAGGGGCACCAGTGCAAACGCCGTGGCCTTGTGGGCGA
The DNA here is from genome assembly GCA_050175615.1 of Porticoccaceae bacterium. Taxonomy (GTDB): domain Bacteria; phylum Pseudomonadota; class Gammaproteobacteria; order Pseudomonadales; family Porticoccaceae; genus CAYXXZ01. The sequence goes on from JBFXIU010000006.1 coordinate 7,345, forward strand.
ACTGGGAGACCGGATTGTAAAAGTCCGCCTGACTGAGCTGCAGTAAAAAACGCAGCATCAGAACGACCAGGTAAATAGAAGCCAGGCTCTGGATTAAAAAGGTGCCTGCATCGGCAAAAACACTCATGACGCTATCCTTCTAAGGCTTTGGTGGTGGTCAGTGCTTATTGGGAAAATTCTTTCGCCATCTCCGCCGCGCGCTGGCTTGCCGCCGCCATGGCCCTCTGTACCAGTTCCGGCAGTTTGCCGTCGGTAAAGGCGAGAATGGCGCGTTCTGTGGTGCCGCCGGGAGAGGTCACGCGGCGGCGCAGTTCGGCGCTGTCGACATCGCTGTTGGCAGCCATGGTGGCGGCGCCCAATGCCGTCTGCAAGGTTAGCTGGCGCGCGGTTTGTGCATCCAGCCCCAGCGCCACGCCGGCGTTTTCCATGGCTTCCATCAGCAGGAAAAAATAGGCGGGGCCGCTGCCGGAGAGTGCGGTGACGGCGTCGATATCCACCTCGTTATCCAGCCAGGCGGCAATGCCGACGGCGCTGAACAGGTTTTCCACCAGGGTTTTCTGCTCTGCAGATACCGGGGGCGTGGCGTAGAGGCCGCTGGCGCCGAGGTGTACCAGCGCCGGGGTGTTGGGCATACAGCGGACAATGGCGGTCTTCTCGCCAAGCCACTCCTGCAGGGCGCTGACGGGAATGCCGGCGGCGATGGAAACCACCACGGGATTATTGCCGAGGCTGGCGGCAATGCCCTGAGCCACGGTTTTGAGAATCTGGGGTTTGACGGCGAGCACGATGACATCGGCGCCGGTGCAGATGGCGCTGTTGTCGGCGCTGGTGGCAATGGCGAATTCGCGCTCCAGGCGGGCGCGGCCATCGGCCTGGGGATCGCTGGCGCGAATGCAGGCGGGATCAAAGCCGTTGGCGATAAGTCCGCCGATAAGGCTGGTGGCCATATTGCCGCCGCCGATGAAAGCGATAGTTGGATTGCTCAAGGTGACTCCTTTGGTTTGGCTTTCTCTATATTGCCGGGGCTGGGTTGTGCATTTTCCGCCGCGCTTAGCCTCGCCTTATAGCGGGCGGCGGGCGCCGAAAATGGCCGTGCCAATGCGAACAATGGTGGCGCCCTCTGCGATGGCGGCTTCCATATCCGCAGACATGCCCATGGACAGGGTATCCAGATCCGCCAGACCCGGCAGGGCGCTAAGGGTATCAAGCAGCTGATGTAAACGAAAGAAGGGCTGGCGCTGTTTTTGCAGATCGGTCTGTGGTTGTGGAATGGCCATCAGCCCCCGCAACCGCAAACCGGGCATGGCGGCGATGGCTGTGGCCAGGGGGGCGACCTCGTTCGGGGCGAGCCCTGACTTGGTGTCTTCTCCGTCGATATTCACCTGTATGCACAGATTGAGGGGCGGCAGGTGCGCGGGGCGCTGGTCGCTGAGGCGGCGGGCAATTTTTTCCCTGTCGACACAGTGCGCCCAGGCAAAGTTTTCGGCAATCGGGCGGGTTTTGTTGGTCTGAATGGCGCCGATAAAGTGCCATTCGAGGTCGAGATCCGCCAGGGCATGAATTTTTTCAAGGGCTTCCTGAAGATAATTTTCACCGAAAGCCCGCAATCCGGCTGCCCGAGCCTGGCGCACAGCCTCTGCACTCTGGGTTTTGGAAACCGCCAGTAGCTTGATGTCGTCGCCATTTCGGCCATGGTTTTCCGCCATCGAGGCGATCTCATGTACAAGGTTGTTGATGTTGCTGGTAATATCCGGCATATACTAGGCTCTACTGTTGGGCGCCGTTGTTCTTGATTGGCGCCACGGCATAACAAGACTAAGCTACCGCCACACAAGGACTCTGAATGGACATAACAGAATTGCTGGCTTTCAGCGTTAAACAGGGGGCGTCGGATCTCCACCTCTCCGCAGGCCTGCCACCCATGATCCGCATCGATGGCGATATTCGTCGTATCAACCTGCCCCCCATGGAACACAAGGAGGTGCACAGTTTGATTTACGAGATCATGAATGACAAGCAGCGCCGGGACTACGAAGAATTTCTGGAGACCGATTTCTCCTTTGAAGTGCCCGGCGTCGCCCGTTTTCGGGTCAATGCCTTCAACCAGAACCGGGGCTCGGGGGCGGTGTTTCGAACCATTCCCTCCCGTGTTCTGAGCATGGAGGATTTGGGCCTCGGCGGCATCTTCAAGGATATCTGCATGATGCCCAGGGGGCTTTGTCTGGTCACGGGGCCGACGGGTTCCGGTAAAAGTACCACTCTGGCGGCCATGGTGGACTACATCAACCAGAACCGTTACCAGCATGTGCTGACCATTGAAGATCCCATCGAATTTGTTCACGAAAGCAAGAAATGTCTTATCAACCAGCGGGAAGTCCACAAGGATACCCACGGTTTCAGCGAGGCGCTGCGCTCGGCGCTGCGGGAAGACCCCGATGTTATTCTGGTGGGCGAGATGCGCGACCTGGAAACCATTCGCCTGGCGCTGACGGCGGCGGAAACCGGCCACCTGGTGTTTGGCACCCTGCACACCACCTCGGCTGCCAAAACCATCGACCGGGTGATCGACGTTTTTCCCGCCGCCGAAAAAGACATGGTGCGTTCCATGCTGTCGGAATCCCTGCAGGCGGTGGTGTCGCAAACTCTGATGAAAAAAATTGGCGGTGGCCGTGTCGCCGCCCACGAAATCATGATTGGCACCGCCGCCATTCGCAACCTGATTCGCGAGGACAAGGTGGCGCAAATGTACTCCGCCATTCAGACCGGCGCCAGCCACGGGATGCAGACCCTGGATCAATGCCTGAAAAAACTGGTGGCGCAGAAAATTGTCGCCCGGGATGTCGCTCGGGAAAAAGCCAAGGTTCAGGATGACTTTTAATGTTCGATCCGGCTATACAGCCGGCATCGGGTCAGTATCTGCGCTGAGAGGAATTGATAATGGAATTTGATGTACTACTTAAGTTGATGGTGGAAAAAGGCGCCTCGGATCTTTTTATCACCGTCGGTGTGCCCCCTTCCATCAAGGTGCACGGCAAGGTGATTCCGGTGGGCAAAACACCGTTGACAGCCCAGGGGGCGCGCAAGCTGGTGGAAAGCATTATGGATGAGCGCCAGCGGGAGGAGTTCAATCTTCACAAAGAGCTCAATTTTGCCATTGGCTCCGAACACGCCCGTTTCCGCGTCAGCGCCTTTTACCAGCGCAATGATGTCGGCATGGTGTTGCGCCGCATCGAAACCGTGATCCCTACTGTGGAAGAGCTGAAACTGCCGCCGATTCTCAACGATCTGGTGCTCACCAAAAGGGGCATCATTATTTTTGTCGGCGCCACCGGCACCGGTAAATCCACCTCCCTGGCGGCGATGATAGGCCACCGCAACCGCAGTACCAAGGGCCATATCATTTCCATTGAAGACCCCATTGAATTCGTCCACCAGCATGCCGGTTGCATTATTACCCAGCGGGAAGTGGGGGTGGATACGGAATCCTTTGAGGTGGCCTTGCGCAATACCCTGCGCCAGGCGCCGGACGTGATTCTTATCGGCGAGATTCGCACCCGTGAAACCATGCAGCACGCCATCACCTTTGCCGAAACCGGTCACCTGGTGCTGGCCACCCTTCACGCCAACAATGCCAACCAGGCGCTGGATCGGATCATGCATTTTTTCCCCGCCGATATGCACTCCCAGCTGTGGATGGATTTATCCCTCAACCTCAGGGGCATGATTGCCCAGCAGCTGGTGCCCACCGCCGATGGTCGCGGCCGTCGCGCCGCCATCGAAATCCTTCTCAACACGCCTCTGGTGTCTGACATCATTCGCAAGGGCGAGGTGCACAAGCTCAAGGAGCTGATGGCCAAGTCCACCGAACAGGGTATGCAGACCTTTGACCAGGCGCTCTACCAGCTATACCGCACCGGCGAGATCACCTACGAGGACGCCATCGCCCACGCCGACTCCAAAAACGATCTGCGTCTGTTGATCAAGCTCAAAGACGGCTCCGACTCCAGCTACCTTCACGAAGCGGCGGATGATCTGATTGTTGAGGAGGATATGCCGGAGGCCTTCAGTATCTATTCTCGGGATCGCAAGCTCTGACCAGCGGCAGTGAAGGGTTGTCGGGCTGCTGGCCTCAGGGTTCACAGGCTTGGGAGGGGTCATTGAGCCAGGCTTCGAGAATAATCTGGGCGGCGATATTGTCGATGGGATTGCTGCGGTAACTTTCCCGGTAACCGTCGCGGGACTTGGCTTCCCTGGTGCTGAGGCGTTCGTCCACCATCTGGGTTTTGATGCCAAAGCGCCCCTGCAGGCGGCGGGCAAATTTGCGGGCGCGCAGGCAGAACTCGCTTTCACTGCCATCCATATTGAGGGGCAACCCCACCAGCAATAACCCCGGCGCCCAGTTGTGGAGAATTTTTTCAAGCTGCTGCCAGTCGGGCTGGCCATTTTGCGCTTTGATAACAGTGACGGGCGCCGCCGTCCCGGTGAGGGTTTGCCCCACAGCGATGCCAATTTGGCGGACGCCGTAATCAAAGGCCAGGGCGGTGATGGCCGCCCTGGCCTCAGCCATGACCGGCCTGCAAGCTGAGTTTGTTGAGGTCGATACCCAGCTTTGCCGCCGTGGCGCTGGCGCGCAGTTCAAAGGGAATGTCAAAGATAATGGCGGAATCCGCTTCGATCACCAGCCAGCTGTTGTCGGCAATTTCCTGTTCCAGCTGCCCCGGTCCCCAACCGGCATAGCCCAGGGTGATATAACTGGCGGAAGGGCCTTTGCTGGCGGCGATATCGGCAATAATGTCCCTGGATGCGGTGATGCACACATCCTTGGCGATGTCAGTGGTTGTCTGCCACCGGGTTGCCGCCGGACGGTGAATGACGAACCCTCTTTCCTGTTGAACCGGGCCGCCAGAGAGCAGGGGTTTATTGCCAAGTTCTTTGGCGTAGGCCATGTCGAACTCTTCAAAGATGCGGCTCATGGGTACTTTGCTTGGCTGGTTGATGGTGAAGCCCATGGCGCCATCTCTGGCCGAGTGCTCGCAAATATAGATAACCGCCTGCTTGAAACGGGGGTCACCAAGACCCGGCATGGCAAGTAAAAAATGGTTTTTCAGGTCGCTCACATTGCTGTCAGTCATGGCTATTCTCCGGCAATTGCAGTGATGTTGCTGTTATCGACTCCCTCAGGGGTGGCTGCAGTTTTCTCCGCTGTGCAATAGGGCTGTATTGCCTGAATTATTGGGGCGGTGTTGGCGAATTACAAGTTGCCGCCGCTGTTCGCGCTCAGTCGCCACTGGAGGAAAACAGGTTGCCGGGAACAAAATTCCAGGTGCGAATGATCTCGATGCGGTCTTCTCGAATCGTTGCGGGAATAGGCTCAAAAGGCGCGGCGAGGCGGACAATACGGATCGCCGCCTGATCGAGTACGCGCTGGCCGGAGCTTTGCAGAATCTCCACCCCGACCACATCACCATCGCGCTGCAGGGCGACGGCGAGGCGAATAGCGCCAAAAATCTTCTTATTGCGGGCTTCTTCGGGGTAATTGTCGTTGCCCACGTCTTCCACCCACTGAATCCAGCGCCGCAGGTATTCAGCCTCCTCGGAAGCGCGGGCGCTGGCTGTGGTCAATACCAGGGTGTGGGGTATTTTGCCGTGAAGCTGCCGCTGTCGCGCCAGTTTTGCCCGCAGGCTGGCAATCTCATTTGCGGTTTGGGGAATGATTTCCCGATCGCCGTTCAGGGGTTGTTGTTGCAGCTCCCGATTAGAGCGGGGCTCATCTGCTGCAGCGGCGATGAGGTGTTGTTCGTCGAGGTCATTTTTTGTTGTTTCCGCAACGGCCGCGGGAGCAGGCACTTCCGTTTGTTGAAATACGGGAGACTCGAGCAGGGCGAGATGGTCGGTGGTGATTTCCTGGCGCTTTTCGCCATCGCCGCTGCCTTGTTGGTTGGCCTGGGCTATATAGTCGCTGTCTTCGGGGGTGGATTCGGCGCGATGTTGCGCCAGGGTAACTTCGATACTGTTGCCCGGATTATGGCGTTCAATCTTGAAACCCACCGCCACAATCAGCGCCCCGTGAAGGAGCGCGGCAATGATGATGGCGAGACCGAGATTGCCTTCAGTGAAATGCCTGGGTGCGGGCACGGCGGCCATCCCCTGACTTATGAGCTCTGGCGTTGCTGCAGCAGCTGTTCAATGCTGTCCATGAGCAGCGCACCGATGTCGGTGTTTTTTTCACGATCGATCTCTCTGGCGCAGGTGGGGCTGGTGACGTTGATCTCGGTGAGATAGTCGCCAATGACGTCAAGCCCGGCAAAGAGAATACCTTTTTCACGCAAAACCGGGCCGACGCTGTTGGCAATTTCGAGATCGCGGGGGCTGAGTGGGCGCACCACGCCTGAGCCGCCAGCGGCGAGGTTGCCGCGGCTCTCCCCCGCTGCAGGTATGCGCGCGAGGCAGTAGGGTACCGGGGTGCCGTTGATCATCAGGATGCGCTTGTCGCCATCGGCTATCTCTGGAAGGTATTGTTGCGCCATGATGGTTCTGGTGCCGTGCAGGGTCAGGGTTTCGATAATGACGCTGAGGTTGGAATCCCCTTCCTTGACATGAAAGATGGAGGCGCCGCCCATGCCATCGAGGGGCTTGAAGATGACATTGCCGTGATGGCGGAAAAAGGCTTTGAGCCGTTCGGCGTCTCTACTCACCAGCACGGGCGGACTCAGTTCGGGAAAGCGGGTTGCAAAGACCTTTTCATTGCAGTCGCGAAGACTCTGGGGCTTATTGACGACCAGCGCTCCCCTCGCCTCGGCGGCCTCCAGTATATAGGTGGAATAGATATACTCGCTGTCGAAAGGGGGGTCTTTGCGCATCAGAATAACGTCCAGGCTTTCCAGCGGCCGTTCTTGGCTAGCTCCCAGTTCATACCATTTTTGCGGATCGTCAAAGACCTTGAGCTCGGTCATTGTCGCCGTTGGCCTGCCGTCTACAATGGCCAGGTGGTGTTGCTCCATATAGAACAGCGACCAGCCTTTTTTTGCCGCAGCCAGTAGCAGTGTAAGCGTGGTGTCTTTTTTGGTGTTAATACTACGGATGGGATCCATTACCACCCCGATGGCGTATTTCATTGGTATGATCTCGCGGCAAGAAAAGAAAGTGGTATGGATTATGCTGTTGCTTGGAGGGTTCATGCAACAGTGATGACAGAGTGGCTACAGGAAGTCGCCATTCAGTTTAAAAATAGGGCGCTTTGTCGGAAGGATCCTTTGTCTATGCCTGTTTGTGGGGCAACAAGCTGGATGTCGCTGGCATATTGTGCTAGAAAGTGGCCTCTGGGGACGTTGCATAAAATATAAACCTGTTAAAAGGGTAGAAAACGAATGGATTTAAGTCTCGAAGGCCTCAAGGTGATGGTCGTGGACGACAGCAATACCATCCGCAAAACTGCGGAGACGCTGTTGAGCAAAGCCGGGTGCCATGTCATTACAGCCACCGATGGATTTGATTCTCTGGCCAAAATTGCCGATCACAGGCCTGATGTTATTTTTGTCGATATCATGATGCCCAGGCTCGACGGTTATCAAACCTGCGCCCTGGTGAAGAATAATAAAGAGTACCGTTCAATACCCGTGATCATGCTTTCCAGTAAGGACGGCCTTTTCGATAAGGCCAAAGGGCGAATTGTCGGCGCCGATGATTACCTCACCAAGCCATTTAGCAAAAATGAGCTTTTCGAAGCTCTGGAAAAGTATGCGCCAAGGGATTTGGGGCAGGCGGTCGAACCGGCCTGATAGACGATCAACACGGAACCAACATAATTTTCTGAGGAATTAACATGTCAAAAGTAGTTTTGATTGTGGACGACTCCCCTACGGAAGTTCACAAGCTCACCTCCATTCTGAAAAAAAATGGCCATTCGGTGATTGTTGCCGAGAACGGTGAGAAAGGCGTCAGTATCGCCAAGTCAGAAAAGCCCGACCTCATTCTTATGGATATTGTCATGCCTGGGCTCAACGGCTTTCAGGCCACCAGGCAGCTCTCCAAAGCCAAGGAGACCAGCCATATTCCGGTGATTATTGTGACCACCAAGGATCAGGAAACCGACCGTATGTGGGGGGCTAGGCAGGGGGCAAAAGCCTATTTGACCAAACCGGTACAGGAAAGTGACCTCATGGCCACTATCCAGCAGTTCATGACCTAGTTGCACGGAGCGACATTCTGATGACAACCAAGAACCAGAGTTACGCAACCCTCGCAGCGTTGTCTGAAGATTTTCGGCGCCGGTCCCGGGAGCTGCCCGCCCAGACCGACTTGACGCCGGTGCGGACAGTGGTGTGCTTCCGCATTCTCGGTGTGGGTGTCGCGGTGTTGCTGGAGGAAATGAACGAACTCCTGGAAGTGCCCCACTGCACGCGGTTGCCCCGGGTCAAGCCCTGGGTAAAAGGGGTTGCCAATGTCCGCGGCAAGCTCACCCCGATCATCGATTTTGCCGGTTTCCTTGGCAGCAGGCTGACAGCGCCGCCAAAAAGGCAGCGAGTACTGCTGGTGGAGCGGGAAGCGGTTGCCGCCGGTCTCATAGTCGACGAAGTGGTGGGCATGAAGCATTTTCGTGTCGATGCCTATTCCGAGGACAGAGCCCTGATTCCACCGCCGCTTTCGGCGTTTGTTCCGGGTACTTTTCTCAATGATGGCGAGCGTTGGGTGTTGTTTCGCCCGGATGCTTTATTTAGTAACAACGAGTTTCTTGAAGTGGCTGCTTAGGCCTGGGAATAAGTGACAATGATAACGGCAGAAAATGCCGGGAGCTGGAAATGATTAAAGGAACCAACAAACTAAACTTCAATAAACCGACGCTGGTGCTGGGTGCAGTGTTCGTGGTGGCCACCGTCCTGGCGCTGTTTACCCTGGTCAAGGTTGCGGTGGACGGCGCCAATGACAGGGAGAACCTCGAGCTTGTTTCCGATGTTCGCGCTTTGTCCTATCGCGTCACCGGTCTGTCGAGGGACGCCACCGACGGCCAGGAGGCGGCATTTGACGAGCTTGAGAGTGTTCTCGGCCAGATGGAAGCAAACTGGGGTCAGCTACAGCAGTCCGGTGATGAGCTTCCTGCGGAAGTGGTCGAAAGTTTCGGCACCACCCTCTCCGGCATTCTGGGTGAAGCAAAAACCATTATCGGTGACAAGGAAACCATTATTTTCCTTCACCAGGTGGTGAGTACGCTTAACGAAAGGCTGCCCCAGCTTCAGGATGAGCACACCCAGGTGGTGGAAATGCTGCTTGACAGCCGCGCCCCTGCGGACCAGGTGGCTGTGGCTCAGGCGCAGTCCTGGCGCGCCGAGCGTATCGGTCGCAACATCGATAAAATGCTTGCCGGTGGCGCCGATGCCGAAGCCGCCGCCGACCAGTTCAACCGCGACGCCAACCTCTTTGGTCGTGTTCTCGAAGGCATGAAAAAAGGCGATGTTGCCCTCGGCATTGGCCGTGTAACCGATGGCGAAGCACTGGAAAGCTTACAGCGAATTACCGGTCAGTTTGAGTTTGTCAGTAACTCGATACAGGAAATCTTCAACGCCACTCCCGCCCTGTTCCGCTCCCGCCAGGCCGCAGACAATATTCTCGATCAGTCTCCCACCCTGCTTGCTGCCGGCGCCGGTCTCACCGACGCCATTAACGCCCTGCCAGCGAACAGAACCTTTTCCAACGGACTGGCGCTGTTTTTTGCCATTATCGCTGCAATTGCCCTGGCGGCCATCGGTGTGCAGGTTTATCGAACCACCAGTAAAAACCTTCAGGACACAGCCAGCGCCAACGAAAAAAACCAGCAGGCGATTCTGCGTCTTCTCGATGAAATCGAAGGTCTCGGTGACGGTGACCTGACTGCGGAGGCAACCGTAACCGAGGATTTCACCGGTGCGATTGCGGACGCGATCAACTTTGCGATTCTTCAACTTCGAGAACTGGTTGCGCGAATTCAGGATACGGCGGAAAGCGTATCGGCGGCGGCCAGCGAAACCCGCAGCACAGCCCTGCAGCTGGCGGACTCCTCCGAGCACCAGGCGCAGGAAATTACCGGTGTGTCGGCGGCGATCAATGAAATGGCCATCTCCATTGACCAGGTATCGGCAAATGCCTCCGAATCCGCATCGGTTGCGGATCGCTCGGTAAGCATTGCGACCAATGGCGCCAATGTTGTTCAGAGCAACATCAAGGGCATGGACACCATTCGTGAGCAGATTCAGGATACCTCCAAGCGGATCAAGCGTCTGGGTGAATCTTCACAGGAAATTGGCGACATCGTATCGCTGATCTCCGACATTGCTGACCAGACCAACATTCTCGCCCTTAACGCCGCCATCCAGGCGGCCATGGCCGGTGATGCCGGCCGCGGCTTCGCGGTGGTTGCGGACGAGGTTCAGCGCCTTGCGGAACGTTCGGCCAACGCCGCCAAACAGGTGGCCGGTCTGGTTAAAACCATTCAGACGGACACCAACGAGGCGGTATCCTCCATGGAGCAAACCACCTCTGAGGTGGTGAAGGGCGCCCAGCTCGCCCACGATGCGGGTCGCGCCCTTGGCGAAATTCAAAACGTATCCACAACCCTTGCGGAACTGATTCAGGACATCTCCACAGCGGCGCGTCACCAGGCCACTACCGCGAGTCAGATTTCCTCGACGATGAATATCATTCAGGACATTACCTCGCAAACCACCAGGGGCAGCCAGACAACCGCCGACTCCGTCGGTGTGCTTGCGGAAAATGCCATTGAGCTGCGCGAATTCGTCGCCGGCTTTAAACTGCCAGCCGGCTTCAGTATCGCCAGGGACGAGGACGCCGATTACGACCTGGGCGCCGATGTCGACTACATGGCAGGTTCCCCTGACGCTGAAGAGGCGTTTGCCCAGCACGAAACAGAGAGCCAGGACGGGTCTCCTGTTGATGGCGATGATGCCGAAGGCGTTGAGCTGGCTGCGGCAGCGCCAGAGAAAGAAAGCTTTATTGAGGACTTCGATCTCGATCAGCGCGGTGACGTCGCCTATGAGGAAACCGCCGACGAAGAGGTTGAAGAACTGGAGATTGCCGCTGCAGCAACGGGCTCGACCAGCACCGTTAGCGAGCTTGAGGCGGAACTGGCAGGTGTCGATCTGGATGAATTCAGTATCGATGAGTACGACAACGATAATAAAAAAGCCTGATTGCCCGAGTAATCGCCATGGTCAGCCAGTCCTGGACATTTAATTCTGTGCCGGAGCTGGCCGACCATCATTTTCGTCACTGGAAATCGGTTTTTGAACACCTTACCGGCATACAACTTTCTCTGGAACGGGAAACCTTTGTCCGTTCGGTGTTGCAAAAGAGAATCATTGAAAAAGGCACTTCCTGCTTTGAACACTATCTCCATTTGCTGCTGTCGTCTCCGGCGTTTAGTCGTCCGGAGTGGGAAATTCTCTTTGATCGCATTCTTATTGGAGAGACGCGGTTTTTTCGCCACCGCCCCAGTTTTGACTTTGTGGCCAGCTATGTCCGCGACAGACTGCGCAGCCGATCCGGTGAACAGTCCGTGGTGAGCGCCTGGAGCCTGGGCTGTTCAACCGGTGAAGAGGCTTATTCCCTTGCCATGGTGATCTATAAAGTTTGTAAGGGCGCAGTGACGCCGACGACATTTCGCGTCGTGGGCACGGATATCAACCGAACAAGCCTTGAAACCGCCCGCTGCGGTGTTTACCGCAATATCGCTGCCCGGGGTGTTGATCCCGACACAGCCCAGGCGTTCTTTGATGCCCAGGAAGGCGGCCTGTCAAAGGTAAAGAACAGTATTTGCGATAAAGTCAGTTTCTTCTACAACAATATGCTTGAACCGGTCAGCTCTTCCCTGTTTCGGGATTTTGACATTATCAGCTGCCAGAATGTACTTATCTACCTCCAGCGCTGGCGCCGCAGAGCCGTTGTCAGGCAGCTTATTCCTTCGCTGAAGATTGGCGGCGTACTGATTGTTGGTCCCGGGGATCTTTCCAGCTGGAAGCCGGAAGGTCTGGAGCGTGTCGCCACTGCCGACATACAGGCCTACAGGCGGGTGTTTTGACCATGACGGCGGATCTGATTTGCCGTCGGCGCGCTATGGCCTGGCTCAGCGAAGAGGTCGATGTCAATCTTGGCCACGCTCAGGACGCCCTGCAGCAATTTGCCGATAACCCGGAAGACAGATCCGCACTGGCAGACAGCCTCGCCCATATTCACCAGGTCAGAGGCTCCATGGCGATTGCCAACGCTTCTGCTCTGGTGATTGTGATTGATGAAACTGAGGCCTTGCTCCAGGCGCTGCTGTCGGGAAACGTCGGTGGTGGCCGGGACGTCTGCGAAACCCTTGCCCAGTGTTTGAGCAGAATATCGGCGTATTTCCATAGACTTATTCTCAGCGGCGACGAAATGCCCTCTTCCCTCTACGGGCTGCTCAACGACATGCGCGCTCTGAGAGGGGCGCCGTTTTACACCCTGGGTCTGGATCTGGGGATAGCACCCCCTAGGGTCGAAAATTCGAACGCCAGGGATATACCCAAAAGCAATAAAGTGGTTTCGTCCCTGCTTAAAGGTCTGCGCAAAACCTTTCAGGCCGCGCTGCTGGGAATGTTAAAAGGCGGCAAAGAGAGTACCCATGTCAAAAAAATGGAAAAAACCTGTGCCCGGCTGCGGGAACTCTATCGGGGCACACCGAGGGAAAATCTGTGGTGGGTAGCCGGTGCCTTTATTGAGGGTATTTACTGCCACAGCATCGCCTTGAGCCCGGCAACCCGTCGACTCCTCAAGGATCTGGACAGCGCTCTCAAATTATTGCAGGGCGAAGGGACGGTGGTGCAACTGGAGCCTTTTGAACAGCAGCTGACGGCCAACCTGCTTTATTACGTGGCTGTATCCGGTGGCACCACTGAGCGAATCCAGTCCGTTGCATCTGCCTTTGGCTTTAGCGATGGCGTCATCAGCGCTCTCGGCAGTGCAGAATTTGGCGCCAAAACCTATGATGTGCCCGTGCAGCAGTCCGTATCCGTGGCGCTGCTTGAGGAGGTGGATCAGATCAAAAACCGGCTGGTCGAGTATCAGCACAATTCGGAAAACACAGAGCTGCTGGCTTTGGCGTTGCAGACTGCGAAACGGATCGCCTCCAGTCTGCAAATAGTTGCCAAAGAGGACTTGCAGCCCATGGTGTCGCGGCTGGTGGCAGGACTCAGCACGGCCTGTGATGAAGACCAGGTCGACTCTGGCCAGCTGTTGAACCTGGCCGCCACCATTGTCGAGGTTGAATCCGCTTTCAGTGCCTGGGCTGCGGAATTCATTGCTGACCGCGCCGATCCCGCTTTACCGAAAGATCAGCGCATCGAGATCAACAGAGCCTGGCGGGCGGCGATTGACGAAATTCGTTGCGATGTTGCCCGGGTCAGAAATGTGCTTGTGGATTTTTTCGACATGGGCGACAACGGCGATGCCGTAGCCCAATTGCCGATGGCGATCGACCAGCTGTGCGGCGCACTCTCCCTGCTTGGAATCAGCGAGATCGCGGACAAGCTGGCGTATTGCGGCGGTATTATTCGCGAACAGTTAGTGGCCGCCAATGGACAAACCGAAGAGCGAGCCACAGATGCGCTGGCGGATACACTGACAGCCGTTGAGCAGTATTTGGATGATCTGGCGTTGGATTTCGGTGCTCAACCGTCGACCACAGTGCCATTGGCGAATAACACCATTAACGCTTTAGGTTGCGACGATCCCTTGGATCAACAGCCATGGCCTGACCAACAGGAACCCTTAACAGAGGTGGAAATCATGTCACCAACCAAGGATAAGAAACCGGTGAACAGCAAAAACAGCGGGTCGGTGAACAATCTGGAACCACAAAGCCCTGCAGCTGATGTGGATCCGGAAATTCGAGAAATTTTTGTTGAAGAAGCTCGCGAGGTGTTGGCCACGCTGAATGGCGTGTACCCCCAGTGGCAACAGGATTGGATCAATAAGAACGCGTTGGCAGAAACCCGGCGCGCCTTTCATACCCTCAAGGGGAGCGGTCGCATGGTGGGCGCCGAAGCCATTGGTGAGCTGGCCTGGAGCGTCGAGAATATGCTCAACCGGGTCATGGACGGCCGCATTGAGGCCGACGCCAATGTTGTGGCAGTCGTCGGCTCCGTCATGGAGCTGGTGCCCGCTATGATCTCGTCGTTTGAAGCCGCTAGCGACGCCTTTGATGCCGGGCGCGCGGCAGCCCTTCGCGATCTTGCCGACAAGCTCGCCGACGGTGAAGCTGTAGAGCCATTGCTCGAGCCAGCCCTGGAGGTCGAGGCAGAAAAATCCCCGCAGCCAAGTGCCGTCTCCCCCACCGCCACAACGGAAGAGCTGGACACTGTGTTGGTGGAAATTTTTATTGTCGAAGCCAGAACTCATCTTCAGGTTCTGGCGGATTTTGTCAGCACCCAGCAGGGAAAGGCGCCCTTTTATGACCCCCCTTCCAACCAGCTTCAGGCGGCGCTTCACACCCTTAAGGGCAGCGCCCATATGGCCAACATCATGGCGATTGCCGAACTGATCACCCCTCTTGAGCGCTTTATCAAAGAGCTGGTGAATTTTCAGATCACCATGGATGAAGACAGCATAGAGCTTCTCAACGATTGCAGCCAGTACAGCCTGGCGGTGATCTCGGCTCTGGACGCCGGTCGGCAGCCGGATACTGAGGAGCTCAATCAGATGCAGGCGCGCATTGCCGAGCTGCGCGAGCGCATGGTTGGCGCTATTCTCGTCCACGAAGAGCTGGCTGCGGTGGATCCCGCCTTTCTCAACCTGCTTATGGCCGGCGGCATGGGCATGGTGCTCGATGCGGAGGACAGGATTGCCGCCTGGCAGGCCAACCATTTCGTGCCCGAACAGGTGGCCACCATGGCTGAAGAGCTGCGCGAACTTGAACGCGGCGCCGACAAGGCGGGATTTGCGCCGATGGCGAAGCTCAGCGCCCATCTGGCTGAGGTTTACCAGAGGTTTAACAGCGAGCAGGGCAATCTTTCTGCCCAGGATTATGCTGTTCTCCAGCAGGCTCATGATTGTTTGCTGAATATGGCGGATGCGGTGGCAGCTAACCAGGATCTGGAGGCGGCCAGCGACGAATTGCTGACACAGTTATCCACTTTGCACCTTGGGCAGTCCGCGTCTGGCGAAGAAATTGGCAGAGAGCAATCCCAATCTGAAGCTGTTGGTACTCTGGCCAGTGTCCTGCCGGAAGATGTGGATGCCGAGGTTGTTGAGCTATTCCTCGACGAAGCGGGAGAGTTGCTCGAAAGTCTCGAACAGGGCTTGCATCAATGGACAGTGGATCCCGCCCAGCAAGGCATTGGCGACGGTGTCAAGCGGGATCTGCATACCTTCAAGGGCGGCGCGCGCATGGCGGGGCTGACGACCCTGGGTGATTTGAGCCACGATTTCGAATCCATGGTCATTGATCTCGAGCCCAGAGTCAATAAGGGCGATGAGGGTGCAATAGCAGAGATTATGGGCTATTACGACAGGCTTGCCGCCGACGTGGATGCCTGCAAGGCGGCATTTCGCAATCTGGGGCGGCGCGGAGACATCGCGCCCATTAGGGATGACAGGGCTGACAGTGCGGCGGCGACACAAGCGCAGACCGAACAGCAGGTGGAAGCCGTGCCGGCAGAGGCCTGGAAAACGGCGGAAATTCTCCCCTTTACCGGCACTTACAAGGGGCTCTATCCGCTGGAAGAGGGTGCGGCCATCGATTTCCAGCAGTCTGCGGAAGAGCAGGTCAGAATTGCCGCAACCGTACTGGATTCTCTGGTTAATCTGGCGGGGGAATCCAGTATTTCCCGATCCCAGGTTGAGCAGAATATCAACGAATTTATTTTCTCCCTCGACGAAATGGAAGCCACCATTCGCCGCATGCAGGATCAGGTGCGGCGCATGGCGATTGAAACCGATGCCCAGGTGATGTTCCGCCGCGAGCAGATTGAGGCGTCGGAATCTGTTGAAGGATTTGACCCTTTGGAAATGGATCGCTATTCCCAGTTGCAGCAGCTGTCCCGCAGCCTGCTGGAATCGGCGTCGGATCTTCAGGATCTCCGCGACACTCTGGTGGATAAGTCCAGGGATGCAGAATCCCTGCTGCTGCAGCAGTCGCGCATCAACACCGACCTTCAGGAAGGCCTGATGCGCACGCGCATGGTGCCCTTTACTCGAATCGTTCCCCGCCTCCGCCGCCTGGTTCGCCAGGTCAGCTCAACCCTGGGCAAGCAGGTCAATCTTGATCTTGGCAACGTCGAGGGCGAACTGGATCGCTCGGTGCTCGAGCGTGTCATGTCCCCTCTGGAGCACATGATTCGCAACGCCATCGACCACGGTATTGAGGTCGCCGAAAAGCGCCGCGAACTGGGCAAGCACCAGGAGGGCACTATTTCCATCAGCTTTTCCCGCGAAGGGGGCGATGTCGTGATCCGCATGGCCGATGATGGCCGCGGTCTTGATATTGACGCCATTCGCGACAAGGCGTTTTCTCTGGGGTTGCTCAATGAGCAGACAGCCTACAGCGACAACGATATTGCCCAGTTTATCTTTCACCCCGGGTTCTCGACATCTGCTGCGGTCAACCAGACATCGGGTCGCGGCGTGGGCATGGACGTGGTTAACAGCGAAGTGCGCCAACTCGGCGGCTCCGTGACCATGACCACCCAAAAGGGCGCCGGAACCGAATTCCAGGTGCGTCTGCCCTTTACCGTATCGGTAAACCGGGCGCTGATGATTGAGCTGGGTGAGGATTCCTATGCCCTGGCGCTCAACTCCATTGCCGGTGTTACGCGCATGAGCGCAGATCAGCTCATGCACTATTATCAGAATCCCGGCGATAAATTTGAATACGGCGGGCAATTGTACGATGTCCGCTATATGGGCGCCCTGCTGTCGGCGGATTTGCGGCCAACCCTGGATACGGCCATTGGCCAGCTTCCCATTGTGTTGATCCGCGTCGATGACAACAACTATGCGGTGCAGGTGGATGCCCTGATCGGTAGCCGCGAGATTGTTGTAAAAACCCTCGGCGCCCACTTCAGCCGAGTGCCAGGATTGTCTGGCGCCACCGTGCTCGGTGATGGCCGCGTTGTGGTGATTCTCGATCTTCAGGGGCTGCTTCGCGATCAGGCCAGCGCCAGCGTACTGGCGCCCATGGTTATCAAGGAACAACCGAAGCCGGAAGTGGTCGACAGCAATGTGCAAACCATCATGGTGGTGGACGACTCGGTTACGGTGCGCAAGGTCACCAGCCGCTTCCTTGAGCGGGAAGGGTTCCGGGTCATTACCGCCAAGGATGGTGTCGACGCCATGCGCGCCCTTCAGGACATCACACCGGATATGATGCTGCTCGATATTGAAATGCCGAGAATGGATGGTTTTGAAGTGGCGCGACTGGTGCGCTCCACCCAGCGCCTCAAGGATCTGCCCATTATCATGATTACATCCCGTACCGGCGACAAGCACCGGGAGCGGGCGCTGGCCATGGGAGTCAATCGCTATCTGGGCAAACCCTACCAGGAAGATGTTCTGATTCGCGAGGTTTATGGCCTGCTGACATCGGCGGAAACCGGTTAATCTTTGTGGCGACAGCAGCGCCAGAAATTGGCGGCCAGCGCCTGGCCGCAACCAGTGGGGAGATACATAGACAGTGAAGGTTTGGGTGCTTGCCGCATCTACCGGTGGTATAGATGCGGTAACCCGCTTTATCAAACTGGTGCCTTGCCGTCAGGATGTCGCCCTGGTTTATGTGCAGCACATTGTTGAGCAACAGCACCCGCAACTGCTCAAAATTGTTGCCCGCAACAGCAGCTGGCGAACCCGGGGTGTGGACTACGGTTCTTCCCTCAAAGGGGGCTGGGTCACGATTCCCTCACCGGAAGAACGCTTTGATATAGACGAAGAGGGTTTAATGGGGGTTGTCGACGGCGGCGGCTGGCAGCCACCCTATCGCCCCAGCATCGATGATGTCGCCCGCCAGGTGGCGGGGTTTTACAGGCAGCGCAGCGGACTCATTGTTTTTACCGGTATGGGTAGCGACGCTTGCAAAGGCGCCGTTTGTGTCCGCGACAACGGTGGTCAGGTTTGGGTGCAAGCGCCCTCCTCCTGTGCCGCCATCGCCATGCCCGAGGCGGTTCTCGACGCTGTGGGCGGCGGGTTTGTGGGAACGGTGGAAGAGCTCGCCGAAAAGTTTAATCAGGAACTATGTGTGGCTGACTGATAGAGAAGCCCGTGGAGAAAAGTATGAACCAGACAGCGCTGAAAACAGACAACCTTCCCGACAGAATACCCTGCCTGCTGGCGCCTCTCAGCGAGCGCAAATTGCTGCTCCCCATCACGGCGGTGGCCGAGGTAATCAACACCATAACCATGCCCGAAGCGGGAAAAGACGGCACCGCGCTCTATGGCTGGATGACCTGGCGGGATCAGCGCATTCCCCTGATTTCTCTCGAGGCCGTCCTGGGCGCCGCCAAGCCCCAGTTGAAGCTTGAAAATCGTATGGCCATTATCAACGCCATCGGCGCTGCCGCCGGCCTGGGCTTCTATGCCATCTTGCTCCAGGGGCTGCCCACGCCAGTCCAGGTCAACAGCGATTCCCTTCGGGATGGCGAGGGCGCCGCGCAAAAACTGGTGCTGATGAATGTGCTGGTGGGCGAGGAAAAGGCTACAGTCGCCAATCTCCCTGAGATAGAGGCGATGGTGGCGGGGTTGAAACCCTAGGCGTGCTGGCTGCGCATTAAAAGATGTGTATTTAGCCCTTGTATGACCAAGATCGAAACCCATAGCCACCACAGCCACCCCTGGTCGATATTTGTTGTTTTTCTTCGCCTTGGCCTGACCTCCTTTGGCGGGCCTGTTGCCCACCTCGGCTATTTTCGCGATGAATTTGTCACTCGCCGCCAGTGGCTGTCGGAGCGCAGTTATGGCGACCTGGTGGCGCTGTGCCAGTTTCTGCCGGGCCCCGCCAGCAGCCAGGTCGGTCTGGCGCTGGGACTCTACCGTGGCGGATACGCTGGCGCTGCGGCGGCCTGGGCGGGTTTTACCCTGCCCTCTGCGCTCGCCCTGATATTTTTTGCCCTGGGAGTAACCCGCTTTGGCGACATTCTTCCGCCGGGGGTTCTCCACGGCCTGAAAGTGGTGGCGGTTGCCGTTGTCGCCCAGGCGGTATGGGGAATGGCGCGCAACCTGTGCACGAATGGCTTGCGAATAACGCTAATGGCCATTGCCTGCTGCCTGGTGGTGCTGATGCCTTTTCCCTGGGTGCAGGTTGCC
This sequence comes from Porticoccaceae bacterium, assembly GCA_050175615.1. Classification (GTDB taxonomy): domain Bacteria; phylum Pseudomonadota; class Gammaproteobacteria; order Pseudomonadales; family Porticoccaceae; genus CAYXXZ01. The sequence goes on from JBFXIU010000006.1 coordinate 26,650, forward strand.
GTGATTGGCGCTGCCGGGGTTGCCGGTGCTTTGCTCTGCACAGCGCAGCAGGATAACGGCCATGAACCTCTGCCCATTGCCGTTGGCCGCGGTGTCGCCTTGCTGTGTTTGGCGCTGTTCTTTACCCTGTTGATGACTTTGCCGCTGCTGGCGAAGCTGGCGCCAAACCAGGTCTTGGCATTGATAGATGCCTTTTATCGCGCCGGCGCGCTGATTTTTGGCGGCGGCCATGTTGTACTGCCGCTGCTCCAGGCAGAGGTCGTGCCCTCGGGTTGGGTGAGCGGCTCCGACTTTCTCGCCGGCTATGGCGCGGCTCAGGCCATACCCGGGCCGCTGGTGACATTCGCCGCTTTTCTGGGGGCGGCCATGAAGATTGAACCCTCAGGCTGGCTGGGGGCGGCCATCTGCCTGTTGGCCATCTATACGCCCTCGTTTTTACTGGTGGTGGGTGCTCTACCCTTTTGGGAGCAGATCCGCCACAACCTTCACATTCGTGCGGCTCTTGCCGGTATCAATGCGGCAGTGGTTGGCCTGCTGCTGGCAGCGCTCTATCAACCTCTATGGACGAGTGCGATTGTCCAGCCACAGGATTTTGCCCTGGCGCTGGCCGCCTTGATTGCACTGATGTTCTGGAAACTGCCGCCCTGGCTGGTGGTAATGGCTGCGGCTGCGGGGGGGTGGTTGTTAGCCCTGGTTTTTTAAGGGGCAGGCCGCATGAGTCTGCGGCCTGCGTTTATAAAGTGCAGCGATTATCTGCAGCCGTTACTTACAGCTAAGTGAGGCGTAATAGGCGGCGAGGTTGGCAAGATCGTCGTCGCTCAAGGGCGCAGCCATTGGCGACATGGTGGGTTCGGTGCGGGTGCCGTCGCGGAACGCTTTGATCTGCTTGGCGAGATACTCTTCCTTTTGGCCGGCCAGGTTTGGCCACATGCCGACGGCGCTGATACCGTTGGCGCCATGACAGGCCGCACAGCTGGCGGCTTTGGCTTTGCCCGCTTCGATATCGGCGGCGAAAACGGTTGATGCTGAGAAAGCAGCTGTTGCAATAACAGCGGATAACAGATAGTTCTTCATGGCAAGTACTCTCAGTAGTGATGGAAAATCGTTAAACCTGTGTATCGGTGTGATCGCCGTTTTTCGGCCTAGAATAGCAGAAGTTCTGCCGTGCTTACACCCCAGATAACAGAAGTGGGCTCCAGGCGTTAACAAACCCTTTACAGGGCTTTGCAGAAAATCTTTGAATTTCTGGTGTAGTTGTAGAGCATTTTTTTCTCCTTGGGCAGATTCTCCAGCCTGCCCGGGCTGAAGCCCTGCTCAAGGAACCAGTGTGCCGTCTGGGTGGTGAGAACAAAGAGATCGGCAATGCCGAGCACCTTTGCCTGCTTTTCAATATGGGCGAGAAGCTTGGCGGCAAAGCCACGGTTTTTATAGTCTTCATGGGTGGCGACGCAGGCCAGTTCGGCGGCATTCTGTTCCGGAAAGGGGTAGAGTGCGGCGCAGGCGACAATGACATTTTCAGCGTCCACCACCAGGTAGAAACGGGAAATTTCCCGTTCCAGAAGCTCCCGTGAGCGCTTGACCAGAACCCCGGCCTCTTCCAGGGGGGCGATAATATCCAGGAGGCCGGGCACATCATCGATGGCGGCCTGGCGAATGGTTTCCTGGCCGTGGTGCAGCACCAGGGTGCCTTCGCCGGCGCGGGTAAAGAGTTCGCCGAGAAGCGCGCCGTCTTTGCTGTAGCTAATGATATGTGCTCTGGGCACGCCGCGACGGCAGGCGTAAAGCGCCGCCGCCAAGGTGGTGCGGGTGGTTTTGTCCATGTCCTGCCGTTCGAGCAGGGGCGCCACTTCGTCCACCGGCAGCAGGCGAATCAGGTCGCCGTTGTTGTGGACGCCCTCTTCGGCGCTGAAGAGAATGAGCTTTTCTGCCTGCAGGGCGATAGCGGTTTCAATGGCCACATTTTCGTAGGTGAGGTTAAAGGCTTCACCGGTGGCGGAATAACCCAGGGGCGATAGCAGCACAATGGCGTTGGCATCCAGTTGCCGGGAAATTCCCTGGGCGTCAATTTTGCGCACTTCGCCGGTGAGGTGAAAGTCGATGCCGTCGCGAACGCCAACGGGTTTGGCGCTGATAAAGTTGCCGCTGACCACCCGCAGTCGCGAACCGTGCATGGGGGAGTTGGCCAGCCCCAGGCTGAGCATGGCCTCGATAGCGATACGGGTACTGCCGACGGCCTCTTTGACGCCGGCCATGGCGGTTTCGTCGGTAATGCGCTGTTGATTGCAAAAATGGGGTTCGAGCCCCATCTGCTGAAGGCGCTGCTCAATTTGCGGGCGGGCGCCGTGGACAAGAACAATGCGAATGCCGAGGGAGTTGAGCAGGGCGATATCGTGAATGATATGGGAAAAATTGCCGTCGACCACGCCGTCGCCGCCAACAGCGACAACAAAGGTCTTGCCCCTGTGCATATTGATGTAGGGGGAGGTGTCCCGGAAAAATTTAACGTAGTCCGTCACTGGCTGTCCCCCGTGGCTGGCGATGAATGAAGCTGATTATAAATACCTCAGCCGGCTTCTAACAGGGTTTCCTGCAAACAGCTGTCGATAATCAGTTTTCGAATCAATTCCACGGCGGGATTGATCTGCGCCAGGGAGAGATATTCATTGGGTTGGTGGGCCTGATCGATATTGCCGGGACCCATCACCACCACATCCATGCCCAGTTGCTGCAGAAAGGGCGCTTCAGTGGCAAACGCCACCGCCTCCACGGGCTGGCCGGTGAGGCGGTTGCACAATGCCGCCAGCTCGCTGTTGTCGCCACTGGCAAAGGATGGAATGCTGAAATGCTTGAGCGCGATGGGCGTGCCCTCGGCATCCCCCAGGGGAAGCAGTCTGGCGTTGAGCATATGCTGGAGTTCAACCACGTCCATGCCGGGCAGGGGGCGAATTTCGAAATCCAGTTCGCAGCGGCCGCAGATACGATTGTGGTTGTCGCCGCCGTGGACACAGCCCAGGTTGAGTGTCGGGTAGTCCACCGCAAACAGCGGCGAGCGGTATTGGGCGCGCAATTCCGCCTGTATTTGGCACAGTTCCGTCAGCACCTTTTGCAGGGTATGCATGGCGTTGCGGCCGAGGTGGGGATTGCTGGAGTGACCCGACTGGCCTTCGATGGTCAGGGATTCGACAATAATGCCCTTGTGCATGGCAATGGGTTTCATGCTGGTGGGTTCGCCGATCAGGGCGCGGCGGGCTACGGGTTTTCCCGCCTTGACCAACGCCATGGCGCCGGACATGGACGACTCTTCATCGGCGGTGGCGAGAATGATCAGCGGTTGTTTGAAATGGCGATCGGCCAGGGGTTTGAACGCTTCGATGGCGAGGGCAAAAAAACTTTTCATGTCGGCGCTGCCGAGGCCGTAGAAGCGGCCATCCCGCTCCGTCAACTTGAACGGATTTTGTTGCCACAGGGCTTCGTCGCAGGGCACGGTGTCGGAGTGCCCCGCCAGCACCAGGCCGCCGGAGCCGCTGCCATAGGTGGCGATAAGGTTGGCCTTGTGGGGGTGGTCAAGGCGCATGATTTCGCAGGCAAAGCCCAGATCCTCCAGCCATTCGGCCAGCATTTCGATCACCTCCAGATTGCCGTGGTCATGGCCGGGGGATGTGCTGCTGATCGAATTGGTGGCGATCAGGTTTTTGATCATCTGTTCGAGTTTCATGGCCGAGCCTTGGAGGAGCAAACCTGGTTGATGGTATTGGCGCTGCCATTAATGGGCATAGACCCGGTTCCCTGTCTTTTGGCAGCGCCGTTAAAAATATCACTTTTACAGAATTCCCGCTGCAAAAGATTTGCCGAATTGCAGTCATTTGCCAGGAGCGAGGTTCAGGCAATGGGCTTTGCCTTTGTCAGCCATTCCCCTACAATCGAAGCGCAATCTAAAGGATAAATTTATGCAGTTTCCCAAAGGGGTAGAGCGCACTCTCGAGGTTCCCGTGCTGCTCGTGGAATTGGTCAACGATGGTCTGCTCAGTCGCACTGAAGCCAACAGAATCAGCAGCCAGGAGAGAAACCGCGAGCAGCTCCAGTGGCATCCCCTCAGCTATATCGCCAGCCTGCAGCCGGAAAACAGCAAAGCGCCGGGCAGAACCCTGGATGTGGACACACTGTCGGCCTGGTTTGCGGAAAAGTGCGGCCTGCCGCTCTGGCATATAGATCCCCTCAAGGCCAATGTTCCCGCACTCACTGCCGTGATGTCGTTTGAATTTGCCAAGCGCCACAATATTCTCTGCGTCGAGGTCAGCGACCGCGAAGTGGTGATCGCCACCGGTCAGCCCTTTATGCTGGGCTGGTTAGACACTGTTGAACAGGTAACCCGCAAGCCGGTGCGCCGAGTGGTTACCAATGTGGATGATTTGCGCAAATACACCACGGAATTCTATTCCCTGGCGCGCTCTGTACAGGGGGCGGGCAAACAGCAGAGCACTGAGACCCGCACCACCGTCACCAATATGGAGCAGTTGCTGCAGCTGGGCAGCCTCAAGGATCCGGACGCCCAGGATCAGCACATTGTGCGCATCGTCGACTGGTTGTTTCAGTATGCTTTTGAACAGCGCGCCAGCGATATTCACATTGAACCCCGCCGCGACAAAGGCAAGGTGCGCTTTCGCATTGACGGCGTTCTCCACCAGGTTTACGAGCTGCCCAGTCAGGTCATGCAGGCCATGGTCAGCCGTCTTAAAATTCTCGCCCGCATGAACGTGGCGGAGCGCCGCAAACCCCAGGATGGTCGCGTCAAAACCCAGTCGCCCCAGGGCGGAGAAGTTGAGCTGCGCCTCTCGACCCTGCCCACCGCGTTTGGCGAAAAGTTGGTGATGCGCATTTTTGATCCCGAGGTGCTGCTGCGCAGTTTTGCCGACCTCGGGCTCACTGGCCACGACCATCAGCGCTGGCAGGAAATGGTCTCCAGACCCCACGGCATTGTTCTGGTTACCGGTCCCACCGGGTCGGGCAAAACCACCACCCTCTATTCCACCCTCAAGCAGCTGGCCACCGAAGAGGTCAATGTCAGCACTGTGGAAGATCCCATCGAAATGGTGGTGGACGCTTTTAACCAAACCCAGGTGCAGCACAACATTGAACTGGATTTCGCCTCGGGCATTCGCACCCTGATGCGCCAGGATCCCGACATTATCATGGTGGGCGAAATTCGCGACGGTGAAACCGCAGACATGGCCATTCAGGCGGCGCTCACCGGCCACCTGGTGCTGTCGACCCTGCACACCAATGATGCTCCGGGCGCCGTTACCCGGCTGCAGGATCTGGGTATTCCCGCCCATTTGTTGCGGGTGACCCTGAACGGCGTTATGGCGCAGCGCCTGGTGCGCCTGCTTTGTCCCCACTGCAAAGAGGCGACAGCGGTGGATGACAAGGTTTGGCAGCAACTGGTCAGCCCCTGGAAAATTGAGTGCCCCGCTCAGGTTTATCAACCGGTTGGCTGTCTTGAGTGCCGCAATACCGGTTTTCTCGGCCGCCAGGGCATCTATGAAATAATGCCCGCCAGCAAAGCCCTTAAAAGTGCCATTTCTGAGCACACAGATATTGCCGTTTTGCGCGCTCAGGCATTGAAGGAGGGCATGCGCACACTGCGCCTCAGCGGCGCCAAAAAAATAGCCGCAGGGCTGACCTCGGTGGAAGAAGTATTACGGGTGACAGCAGATCATGACAGTTGAAATTAACAACCTGATTTCAGAAATTCGCAGCGCGGGTATGCCAGAAGAGATTTTGGCGCTCGGCAAGACAAGGCTGGCAAGTTTCTGTGATCGCCATGTGGACAGCTCCGGCCATTGGTTGCTTGAGCGGCTTGGGAATGCAGATTTTGTCGACCAGCTCATCAAGGTGTGGGGCTGCAGCGGGTTTGTCTACGAAACCTGCCTGACCTGGCCGCATGTGCTTGAAGATCTTTGCGCCAGCGGCGATCTCGGCAACGCCTATACACAACAGTCGTACCGCGAAAAGCTCGCAGCGCGAATTGCCGGTGTTGACGATGAAAAGGCGCTGCACCGAGTATTGCGCCAGTTTCGCCGCCGCGAGATGGTGCGCATGGTGTGGCGGGATTTTGCCCGGCTGGCGCCCATGCTGGAAACCACCGGGGATGTCACCCGGCTTGCCGAAGCCTGCATCGGTGAGGCCATCAGTTTTCTCCATCCGCTGATCGAAACCCAGCTCGGCACACCCATCGGCAAATACAGCGGGCAGCCCCAGCAACTGGTGGTGCTCGGCATGGGCAAAATGGGCGCCTGGGAATTGAATCTGTCCTCGGATATCGATCTGATTTTTACCTTTCCCGAGGATGGTCAAACCCGGGATGGCCGCAAGCAGGTCAGCAATCAGGAATTCTTTACCCGCCTTGCCCAGAAGCTGATTCAGGCGCTGGACAACAACACTGTCGATGGTTTTGTTTTTCGCGTCGATATGCGCCTGCGCCCCTATGGCGACAGCGGCTCGCTGGTGCTCAATTTTGACGCCATGGAGGAGTATTACCAAAGTCAGGGGCGCGACTGGGAGCGCTATGCCATGATCAAGGCGCGGGTGGTGGCCGGGCGAGCGGAAGACGGCGCGGCACTGATGGCGATTCTGCGCCCTTTTACCTATCGCAAATATATTGATTTTACGGCGATTCAGTCCCTGCGCGACATGAAGGCGCTGATCAACCGGGAAGTGGCTCGCCTCGGTGTTGTCGACGATGTCAAAAAAAGTGCCGGCGGTATTCGCGAAATTGAATTTATCGCCCAGGCATTCCAGTTGATTCGCGGTGGCAAGGATCTCCACTTTCAAAACCCCAGTCTTCAGGCCATCCTGCAGCTGCTTGACAGTGAGAAGCTGCTGCCCTGCGGCGAAGCGGACAAGCTGTGGTCGGCCTATGAATTTTTGCGCAATACCGAACATGCCATTCAGGGCATGGCCGACAAACAAACCCAACTGCTGCCCCAGGACGAGCAGGGGCGAGCGGCGGTCGCTGCGGTGATGGGATTTTCCTGTTGGTCAGATTTCTACCAGCAACTCGAAAGCCACCGCAATCTGGTGAAAAGCATTTTTGCCGATATCGCCGCCGAAGCTCCCCAGGAAAACCCGTTGGCGCCCCCGGTTCAAGCGGCAAAAACCCTGTGGCTGGGTGCGGAAGATACCCGAGCCTTTGCCGAGGAGCTGGTCGCAATGGGCTTTGCCGAGGCCGAAGCTATTGCCGCCTTGCTTTTGGGCTTGCGCGAGAGCCGCACGGTCAAAGCCTTGACTGCTGCAGTTCGCGAGCGCCTGGATCGGTTTGTTCCCCTGCTGCTCAGCCACTGTGCGGCGCAGCAAAATGGTGATCTGGCGCTGGTGCGCATAGTTCCCCTGGTGGAAGCCATACTGCGGCGCAGCGCCTATCTGGTGCTGATGACAGAAAACCCCGATGCCCTGCGCCAGCTGGTCTATTTGTGTTCAGAAAGCAGCTGGATTGGGGAACAGATTGGCCGTTACCCGGCGCTGCTCGATGAGCTCCTCGATGTGCGCACCCTGTTTACGCCTGCCGATAAACAGAGTATCTCCCAGGAATTGCGCCAGCTGATGCTGCGGATTCCCACCGACGACCTCGAAGCCCAGATGGAAGCCCTGCGCTATTTTCGCCGCGCCCAGGGCTTGCGCATCGCCGCCTGCGAAGTGGAGGGCGCCCTGCCGCTGATGAAAGTCAGCGACAACCTCACCTGGCTGGCGGAGGTGATTCTTGAGCAGGTGCTGGCCATGGCCTGGGAGTGGATGATTGCCCGTCACGGCCACCCCGGCAAGGCGGATGCTGCCGACCCCGATCCCGGCCTGTTGGTGGTTGGTTATGGCAAGTTGGGGGGGATCGAACTGGGGCATGGCTCTGACCTCGATCTGGTGTTTCTTCACAACGCCAACGTCAATCTCTACAGCGACGGCGAACGCAGCATCGACAACAACAGCTATTTTATGCGCCTCTGCCAGCGCCTGATTCATATTCTCAGCACCCAGACCGTGGGCGGCGATCTTTACGAGGTCGATACGCGACTGCGACCCAACGGCAATTCCGGCCTGCTGGTCACCAGCCTCGACGCCTTCGCCAAATACCAACTGGAAAACGCCTGGACCTGGGAGCACCAAGCGCTGGTGCGGGCGCGACCAGTGGCCGGGGACGACCAGCTGGCTGCGGAATTTGCCCGGATTCGTGACCGAGTGCTGTGTCAGCGCCGGGATCGGCAGACACTCTGCACCGATGTGCTGGAGATGCGCGACAAAATGCGCGCCCATCTGGGTTCGAAACCCGGTGGCGATACCGGCGTTGAGAGTTTTAATATCAAGCAGGATTCCGGCGGTATCGTCGATATTGAATTTATTGTCCAGTACAGCGCGTTACTCTACGCCAGCGAGTTTCCCGCACTCATCGAGTACACCGACAATATGCGCATTCTCGACGCCATTCGCGGCTCTGAGCTGCTGCCTGTGGCCGATGTCGAACAGCTTCAGGAGTGCTACATATTTCTGCGCAGCCTCGGCCACCGCCTCAACCTTCAGGGCAAGCCCAGCGCCATCGACGCCCACAGCAGCGATTGGTCGCGCGCCAGCGACTGCCGCAGGCAGGTGGCGGCAGTGTGGGATCTGGTATTTGGCGGCCAATAGGGGCGACTGTCCGGCGCTGTGCCTGAAAGCAGGGGTATTGATCGTTTTCAGGCAGCACCGAAGGCGGCCACAGCAGATAGACCCTGGAACAATTCTTGATGAGCTGTGATTCCGCGCCGGTATTCTCGGCGGGTCTTTTACAGGCTGGTCAGCCAGCCGTGCTTATCTTCTGCGTGCCCCCATTGAATATCGTTGAGCGCCTTGCGCAGTTGCGATGTGGTGGCGCCGGGTTTGCCGTTGCCTACGCTGTATTCTTTGCCGTCGTGCACCAGTGTGCCCACGGGGGTAAGGACAGCGGCGGTGCCTGAGAGCGCGGCTTCGCAGCCCGGCTTGGCCGCCCGCTCCAGCAGCTCGTCGATGGTCAGTTGGCGCTCCTGAACATCCATGCCCATATCCCGCGCCAGGGTGAGAATGGAATCCCGGGTAACGCCGTGAAGGAAGGTGCTGTCCAGCGCCTTGGTGACAATGGTATCGCCGTCAATCAGCAAAAAGTTGGCGGCGCCGGTTTCCTGAACATCGCCATTGGGGCAGAACAGCACCTGGTCAACCTTGAGTTCGCGCTTGGCCTTGAGGGTGGGGCCGAGGGCGCTGGCGTAATTGCCGCCGCTTTTGGTCATGCCCATATGGGGCGCACAGCGCATGGCAGTTTCTTCGAGCAGAACCCGCAGGGTGGAGTCGGGAGCGCCGGTAAAATAGCTGCCCACGGGGGATAGCAGTACATACTGGCAGGAAGTCAGCGATGGCGCGGCGGCCTTGCCAATAACGGGTTCGGTGCCGATATGGGTGGGGCGAATATACATGGAACCCGGGGCTGTGGGCACATGGTCGGCGCAGTGGCGGAGGATGTCGAGGATCATGTTGGTGGTCATGGACTCGTCGAAAGCAGGTAGCTCTATCATGCGGCTGCTGTTGACGAAACGGGCAATGTTCTTGTCCATACGAAAGATTTTGATCGAGTTGTCCGGGTGGCGGAAGGCTTTCAACCCCTCAAAGCAGGTGCTCGAATAGTGAAAGACATGGGCGCCCGGATGGAGCGTCAGGCTGTCGCTGGGGACAATTTCAGCATTGCTCCAGCCGGAGCCATCAAACCAGGCGACAGCCATTTCAGGCATGAACACGGAACCAAAAGCGGACATAGGGGACGAACCTCAATAAAGCAACGGGGCCGCGGCTTGCCATGGAAAAATTTCGGCATCGAATACCCTGAATTCAGTTGGGGAATGCCAAGCACGCGAAAGCTGGCGATTGTAATCCCCACGCCCTTAAATTGGAATCCTGAGCCTTGGCCAATATGAAGTGAGTCTGGACGGAATCTGGGTGTTTGAGGGCGATTGTTGTACTATTCAGCCTCTGTTGAGCGGGGCTGTTTTCGCTGCCGGGATTGCTGAAAATCTCGACGAACCCTGCCTTCGCCTGTGAATACATGTTTGAGTGGAGAAAAGCATCGCTGCCATCTGGGTGATAAGCGACGGCAAGCCGGGGCATATGAATCAGAGCCTGGGGCTGGCTCGCGCTCTGGAAAACCTGCGCGTCGCCAGAAATCCGCAACGGCAAGCAGTCGAGCCGCGAGTGGTTGCAGCCCTGTCGCCCCTTAACGCGCTGTCCATGGCGCTGTCAAAAGCGGCTGCCCCGTCGCCAGAAAAGCCCGCCGTGTTGATTGCCGCCGGCCACCGAACCCACCTGACATTGCTGGCGTTGAAAAGAGCCACGGGGGTTGCTGCGGTGGTGCTGATGAAGCCGTCCCTGCCGCTGTCCTGGTTTGATCTCTGCCTGATTCCGGAGCACGACCAGCCGCCAGTGCGCGACAATGTGGTTGTTACCCAGGGCGCTATCAACCAGATGCGAGCGGACACTGAAAAAGATATTGCCGGTATGATGTTGATTGGCGGTTCCAGCGACCACTATCGCTGGGATGAGAACCGGCTGTTGGCTGCCATTGAGCGCATTGCCGCCGCTGGCGACCCCTGGCTGCTGACAACCTCGAGGCGAACCCCCGCCAATTTTATTGGGCTGCTGTCGTCGTTGGCGCTGGCCAATGTTCGCATTGTGCCCTTTGCCGATACCGATGCCGGGTGGCTGGCGCAAACACTTCCGAGAGTGCGCAGCTGCTGGGTGACACCGGACAGTGTTTCCATGGTCTATGAGGCGTTGACTGCCGAGTGCCGGGTTGGCCTTTTTGATCTTGAAAAAAAGCGCGATCACCGCGTGGTTAAGGGGATTGATGCCCTGGTGGCGCGGGGGCTGGTGGCCACGTTTTCGCACTGGTGTCAAAGCGGGTGCCTGCCGCAGCCGGCAACAAATTTCAATGAGGCGCAGCGTTGCGCGGCGCTGGTTTATGACAGATTGCTCAAATGAGGCCGATGTTGTGGGGCTAGTTTCTTGAAGGTTGTGCAGATTTTGCCGAATCTCAACGGCGGCGGTGTCGAGCGCGGCACCCTGGAAGTGGCGCGTTATCTGGTGGAGCAGGGTTGCGAGTCTGTGGTGATTTCTGCCGGTGGCCGCATGGTCAGGCAGCTGGAGGCTGAGGGCAGTCGCCATGTGCCCTGGGATCTGGGCAAAAAGTCGCTGCTGACATTGCGCCATGTGCACCCCCTGCGCCGCTGGTTGCAGCGGGAGAAGCCGGATATCGTCCACCTCCGCTCCCGGCTGCCCGCCTGGATTGCCTGGCTGGCGTGGCGAAAATTGCCGCAGGCGCAACGCCCCGGCCTGGTGACCACGGTGCATGGACTCTATTCGGTTTCCCCTTACAGCGCGATTATGACCCGTGGTGAAAGGGTTATAGCGGTATCTGAAACGGTCAGGCACTACATCGCCGCAAACTACCCCAAAACGGATATGAATCTGGTGCGCCTGGTGTATCGAGGCATAGATCCACAGGATTTTCCCTTTGGCTACCAACCCGATGACCAATGGCTCAGTCAGTGGCGTCAGCAGTTTCCGCAGTTGGCCGGTAAAAAAATCATCACCCTGCCGGGGCGGCTTACCCGGCTCAAGGGTCACCACAATTTTATTGATCTGATCGCCGCCCTCAAGCGGGACAATAGGCAGATTCACGGCCTGATCGTTGGCGGTGAAGACCCCAAACGGCGGCAGTACGCCAGGGATTTGCGGGCGCGAATTGATACCGAGGGGCTGGCCGCTGACATCAGTTTTACCGGCGACCGCAAGGATATTCGCGATATTTACGCGGTGTCCGATGTGGTGCTGTCGCTGTCCACCAAGCCGGAATCCTTTGGTCGCACCAGTCTGGAGGCTCTGGCCATGGGGGTGCCGGTGATCGGCTACGATCATGGCGGTGTCGGTGAAATTCTCGCCGCGCTCTATCCCCAAGGCAGAACGCCCCTTGGCGATCAGGAGGCGCTGCTTGGGTGCGTAAAAGCCGTGCTGGGCGGTGAAGCCAAACCGGCGGGCAATGACCGTTTTTACAAGGAGGACATGGTGGCAAAAACCCTGGCCATCTACCGGGAGTTGCGGCCGTGATCTGGTGGGCAGCTGTTGTTGTGCTGGCGCTGATGGCGGGGGGCTGGTTCAGTGGTCGCTACGGCTGGTGGCGGCAAGCGGTGCCGGACAGCTGCCCGCGAATCCTGATGTACCATATGGTGAGCGTGTCGCGCCCGGGCGCCGCTTTCAACAAATTGCGAGTGCGCCCTGAGATGTTTGAGCGCCAGGTGCGCTGGCTGGCGCAACAGGGGTACCATTTCGCGCTGATGTCGGAAGTGGCGGCCTGTTCAAGCTTGCCGAAGAAAACCGTTGCCATCACTTTTGACGATGGCTATGAAGACAATTACCTCAACGCCCATCCGGTGCTGGAAAAATACCGCGCCTACGCCACCCTCTATCTGGTGGAGGATCGCTTTGACCGCGACTGGTCGGTCAATAAAAAAAGCCACCACAACAGCGGGGAGCTGATGGCGGAAAAAAAACTCAGCGACGATCAGGTTGCCGCCATGCTGGCTTCCGGCTGCTGGGAATTGGGTGGCCATACCCGCACCCACGCCAATCTGTCCCGCCTCGATGCCAGCGCCAAAAGAGAAGAAATCGCCGCCAGCAAGGAGGCATTGGAAAAACGCTTTAATACCAGGCTCTCCAGTTTCGCCTACCCTTTTGGTATTTACAGTCAGGACGATGTTGTTGCCGCCAGAGAAGCCGGGTTTGATACCGCAGTGACCACTGTTGAAGGCATAGACAGGGTTATTGGCGATGCCCCTTATGAACTCAAGCGCATCAAAATTTCCGGTAAAGACAACTGGCTGGCGTTTCGCCTGCGCCTGCGCAGTGGCCGCAGAGGCTAGTGTCAGCAGATGAAACTCTGTCTGATCCTGGCGGGAGCGGAAGACGGTGGCCTTGAAAATCATGTGCTTACCCTGTGCAACCGTTTTGCCGGTCAGCATCAGGTTACCCTGCTGGCGCACAAAAAATATGCCCGGCGTCTTGATGCTGGAGTTCAGTTGATACCAATGCCTATGAGTCTGGGGCGCCGCAACCCCTGGTTGTTGTTGCGCCTCCTCGTCAGCCTGAAGCGGGTGGCGCCGGATCTGATCCACGCCCACGGCAACAAGGCGACCTCGCTGTTGGCGGTTTTAAAGCCCCTGCTCACTACGCCCTGTATCGGTACTGTGCACAGCCAGAAACGCAACCTCAGCATGTTTGAGAAAATGGACGGCGTTATTGGTGTCAGCAACGGAGTTCTCGAACCGGTACAGCACTCCCTGAAAAAAGTGATATACAACGGTGTCGACAAATTTTCCGGAACCCCGCTGGATCGCAATCAGTTGCTCGGCGAATGGCAGTTGCCCGCAGATAAACCCCTGTGTCTGGCTGTGGGCAGGTTGGTTCCGGTAAAGGCCTACGATGTGCTGATACGCGCCTGGAAAAACAAGGATGCCAGCCTGGTTATTGTCGGCGACGGCCCGGAACAGTTGCGCCTGGAAAAAATCATCACAACCCTGGGCTTGCAACAGCAGGTAAAGCTGGTGGGGTACCGCAGCGATGTTCAGGCCATTCTTCCCGCCGCCCAGGTGCTGGCGATCTCCTCGCAGCGGGAAGGTTTTAGCCTGGTGCTGGTGGAAGCGCTGCTCGCCGGTGTCGGCGTGGTTTCCACCTGCGTCGCCGGTTCCCGTGAAATACTGCCCCGGGACTGCCTGTGTCCCGTGGGGGATGTGGCTGCGCTGTCTGCGGCTCTGGATCGAGCGCTGGCCAATCTGGAATGGCTGGCGGTAGAGTATTTTGATGTTTTCAGTTTTGCCAGGGAATGCCTGACCACCGACGCCATGTTGCATCATACCGCCGGCTACTACGACCAAGTCCTCAGGATCTGCGCGGTGACCAGAAAATGACTGCGCCGCTTAAATCGCGCCTTTGCCTCTGGTGCCCGAGCGCCGGCATTTCCGTGCATTACAGCCAGAGTAAAGGTCTGCTGATGGCGCTGGCGCCCGCGGCAATTGACGCCGAAACCCTCGAAACTGCCGGCGCCACCTGGTACTGCCATCAGTCGCGCAAGGCGATGCTCCTCCGCCTGGGGCAGCGAATCGCCTCTTTTGCACTGAAGACAGCTTGTCAATGCTTACCGAAGCCCTTTACAGTGGCCGACCTGTGGTTTCCTTGCGCCCTGCGCACGCGCAACCAAAACCAGGTTGTGCAGAGGATCCCTGGCCTGAGGCTGACGTCAATACATTAAAATTACTGGAATGTGATCGATAGAATGAAAAGTATTTCTCACAAGTTGGCAGGAGTGCCAGAGTCCTCGTGGCTTTTTGCCATGGTTTTTTCGCTGCTGGTGATTGCGGCCTATGTACCCTTTTGGGGTTTTTTTTCCCTGCAGCCATTTGTAGCTGTCGCTTTGGTGATTTTTTTTGTTAAGAAGCTCTACAGCGGCTATGGTTTTAACGCCAAAACCAACGGCCTTCTGTTGGCCGCACTTTTTGTGGTTAATGTTGCTGTTTCTGAGCTGCCGATCAAAACCATTACCGCCACGGTGTCGATGATAAAGGGATTGCTTTTGTTCTACCCTGCCGTGGTTGCCGGTTGCTTTCTTGCCGCCAGGGAGCGACTTCAAGGCCAGATTGTCAAAATCTATTTTTTGGCGAATATGGTGTTTGCCTTATGGATTTATTTTGCCGTTTTGGATCGAGAAAATATTTTTGAATCATTACTGCTGTGGTCAAACAACCATCTTGGCAATATGCACAATTTAAATAATTTCCTGTTTTTTTCGCTGTTGGCGGGAGTCGTCGGGCTTTGTGCTTCAAAAGATCTGCTGGAGAGGGGCGCTCTTTTAATCGGCGTGGGATTTATTGCCGGCCTGTGTTTTGTGGTCAAATCTGAAGGCGCCGTTTACGGGCTGGTATTGGCCGCATTGTTCTATGCTGTGTTTTTCTCGACAAAAAAATATCGACCATTTTTTACAGTGGCTATCCTGTTTTGCCTTTTGTCGTCGGTCTATGTGTATATAAACCCTCAAGTCCTTGCTGTTTTTTTCGGCTACGAGGCTGGTTCACTGATGGCCAGAAAGGAAATTTTTAATAATGTGTTTCAGGTGCTGGACGGTAATTTGCTGTTTGGCCTTGGTGTGGGCACATTCAGGTACCTTCCCGAAGTGGCGGTGAATGGTGAAAACTTCATTCATCCCCACAATATATATCTGGAAATTCTATACTCCTTTGGACTTTGCGGTGTGCTGGTGTTGGCTTTTGTGTTTTGGTCTGGAGTGCGACGCATTGATTTGAGGCTTTTAAAATCGCAGCAGGTTTGTGTGCTGCTGTTTTTAATGCTGGTTTATTACAGTGCCAAAGGAATGAGCGATATCAAGTTGCTGTCACAACCCAGCATGAGAGATCGGAA
>JBFXIU010000007.1:0-39321 GCA_050175615.1 Porticoccaceae bacterium
AGTTGTCCCGTTTTTTACTGGCCTTGCCCCCAAGCTGTTGTCAAAGGCAGGGGATTTTTGTCGCCGTTCTTTTGGCGCCTATAGTGTATCCTTGTGAGGTTAAAAAAACAGGGAGATTATAACGGTGCAACAACAATCTCTGGTGCTGGTGGATGGCTCTTCCTATCTCTATCGCGCCTTTCATGCCCTTCCGCCACTGACCACGTCCAAAGGCCAGCCAACTGGCGCCATCAAGGGCGTGATTTCCATGTTGCGGCGCATGGCGAAGGATTTTCCCGGCAGCCTTCAGGTGGTGGTTTTCGATGCCAAAGGCAAAACCTTCAGAGACGAGCTTTTTGAGTCCTACAAATCTCATCGCCCGCCAATGCCAGACGACCTGCGGCTACAGATTGAGCCAATTCACGAGATGGTGCGCGCCATGGGTTTGCCCCTGCTCATTATCGACGGCGTCGAAGCGGATGATGTGATTGGCACCCTGGCGCAGGAATACAGCCGCAAAGGTTGCGATATCGTCATTTCCACCGGCGACAAGGACATGGCGCAGCTGGTCAACGAGCGGGTAACTCTGGTCAATACGATGACGGATACCCGTCTCGACAGGGCGGGTGTTATTGATAAATTTGGCGTGCCGCCGGAGCTTATTATCGATTATCTCGCCCTGGTGGGTGACAAGTCTGACAACATTCCCGGAGTTCCCGGTGTTGGTGAAAAAACCGCACTGGCTATTCTTCAGGGTGTGGGGGGGCTGGATGCCATTTATGGTGACCTTGAAGCGATTCGCGAACTGGATTTTCGCGGCGCCAAAAAAATCCCCGAAAAACTGGCGGAATATAAAGAACAGGCCTACCTGTCCTATCAGCTTGCAACCATCAAACTGGATGTGCCGCTGGCGGATGCTGAGCAGTTACTTACCTCGGGGCAACCTGATACGGGGAAATTGCTTGAACTCTATCGGGAACATGAGTTCAAGGCCTGGACAGAAGAGCTTTTAAAAGAACAGGCTGAAGTTGACAGCCCTGCCACCGTTGCGGCCGCAGACGTTGACTACGAAACCGTTGTCAGCGAAGCCCAGTTGGAGCGCTGGCTGGGGCTGCTCGCCGACGCAGAGGTGTTTGCCTTTGATACGGAAACCACCAGCCTGAATTATATGGACGCGGAATTAGTAGGCGTTTCCTTTGCGGTTGAACCCCATAAGGCCGCTTATGTTCCTGTTGGTCACGATTATCTGGGGGCGCCGCCACAGCTCGATCGATCCTTTGTCATCGCCAAACTCAAGCCGCTTCTGGAAAACCCCGCCAAAAAAAAACTCGGTCAAAATCTCAAATACGATATCAGTGTTCTCGCCCGCTACGGCATTGCCATGGCGGGAGTGGCCTTTGACACCATGCTTGAATCCTATGTCCTCGATTCCGTGGCCACACGCCACGATATGGACAGTCTGGCGCTAAAATATCTGGGCGTTAGCACCACGCATTTTACCGATATCGCCGGCAAAGGCGCTGGCCAGCTCACCTTTAACCAGATTGCCCTGGAGCAGGCCGCGCCCTATGCGGCAGAGGATGCAGATATCACCCTGCGCCTTCATCAGGCGCTGTGGCCACAACTGGAGGCCACGGGCTCGCTAAAGTCCGTCTTTGAAGAGATTGAAATCCCCCTGGTGCCAGTCTTGTCGCAAATTGAGCGCAACGGCGCTTTGGTGGATGCAAACCTGCTTAATATTCAGAGTCGCGAACTGGCGGAGCGCCTCAAAATTCTGGAGGCAGAGGCCTATGACTTGGCGGGGGAAGAGTTCAATCTGGCCTCACCCAAACAACTGGGGCAGATTCTTTTTGACAAGCTCAAGATACCGGTAACCAAAAAAACCGCCAAGGGCGCTGCATCGACCAAAGAAGAGGTGCTTCAGGAGTTGGCGCTGGACTATCCCCTGCCGCGGGTGATTCTTGAACACCGCAGTTTGGCCAAGCTTAAATCCACATATACTGACAAGCTGCCGAAAATGGTCAACTCGGCAACGGGTCGCATTCACACGTCTTACCATCAGGCGGGCACGGCAACCGGTCGGCTGTCGTCTTCAGACCCCAATTTGCAGAATATTCCCGTGCGTACCGCAGAAGGGCGACGCATTCGCCAGGCGTTTATTGCCCCGCCGGGGTACAAAATTGTTGCCGCCGATTACTCCCAGATCGAGCTGCGCATCATGGCGCATTTGTCCGGTGATCAGGGGTTTGTCAGCGCTTTTCGGGAAGGGTTGGATATTCACCGGGCGACAGCGGCGGAAGTGTTTTCCACCCCTGTGGATAGGGTAACCAATGAGCAGCGCCGCAGTGCCAAGGCGATCAATTTTGGACTTATCTATGGCATGTCCGCCTTTGGTCTTGCCCGCCAGCTCAGTGTTGGTCGCAAAGAAGCTCAGGACTATATCGACATGTATTTTGAGCGCTATCCCGGCGTCGCCAGCTATATGGACAATATTCGCGAGCAGGCGCGGGAGCAGGGCTTTGTCGAAACCCTTTTTGGCCGCAGACTCTATTTGCCGGATATTCGCGCGGGCAATGGCCAGATGCGTCAGGCTGCCGAGCGCACGGCCATTAACGCGCCCATGCAGGGTACCGCTGCGGATATCATCAAAAAAGCCATGGTGGAAGTCAATTCCCGGTTTGCCGCCGATTCAGTGAACGCCCGCGTTATTATGCAGGTACACGACGAGCTCGTTTTTGAGGTTGCAGAAGCTGCTGTTGATGCGGTTTCAGCATTAGTCAGGCAAATCATGGGGGGGGCGGCGACTCTGAAAGTGCCCCTGGTGGTGGATGTGGGTGTTGGCGATAATTGGGACGAGGCGCACTGAAAAATAAAACCTATATTTTTCATATAGATAAAAAATTTCTGAATAAAGTTTGAAAATTTTTCAACCTTTTTTGAACTTTTACTTTTAGGCCGGTCTATATAGGTACAGAAGCTGTTGATGTTCTCCCAATTGGTTTCTGTATGTTTGTTCCCCTTAGTTAAAAGTGATTATTCCCCAGTCTGCAAAGACTGGGGTTTTTTTTGCCAGTTATGGTTCTGATGCTGTCAGCGTTCTGGTCAAACCTGTACCGATAACAACAGTTACTGGCAAAAAATATAAAAAAATCAACTTTTTTCATATTTTGGTGAACTTTCTCTTTTGGAGCCAGTCTCAGTAAGTGCTTATATCTCCATCCTTGTTGTGAGCAATAACCGGGAACCTCTCTTCCCCTTTGGTTTAACCCGGTTAACTTTATACCGGCGCCTATGCGCCGGTTTTTTTTGCCCCTGTCGTTGGCAGGGCTACTGTCCGGTAACAGCCAGGTGCTGGTTGAGGAATTTTTTGAGTTCGTCGAGACCAGTTTTTTTCAGGGATGAAAATGTCTGTACAGAAATATTGGCAATGCCTTTTTGGCGAACCTGCTGCGCCACACTCAGTTGGGTTGCTTTGGCGGGGCCGTTTTTGAGTTTATCTGCCTTGGTGAGCAGCAGGTGCATGGGTAGGTTGCACTGGTGCGCCCACTGGATCATTTGCCAGTCATATTCCTGCAAAGGGTGGCGGATATCCATCAATAAAACCAAAGCTTTCAATGACTTGCGGTTTTGTAAATAGTTGGCCAGGTTGCGATCCCACTCCTTTTTCATGGCAATGGGCACCTTGGCAAAACCATAGCCTGGCAGATCCACGATCCGCTGGCTGGTGCTCAGGGTAAAAAAGTTAAGCAGCTGGGTTCGCCCCGGTGTTTTGCTGGTTCTGGCCAGCTTGCTCTGCCCGGTCAGGCAGTTGATGGCACTGGATTTTCCGGCGTTGGAGCGACCGGCAAAGGCGATTTCAGCGCCCTCATCTGCTGGGCAGTGCTGCAGGGTTGGAGCGCTTTTAAGAAATTCGGCAAGGGCAAAATTAACAGGTTCAGTCATTAGCTACACTATTGCGTTTAAGCTTGGCGGCGGATTGGTATATAATGCCACCGCTTTCAGACCCGCAGCATACCCTAACTTGTAGGAATTGTAGCGAATATTGACCACGGAATATCGATGATGAAAATTGTTAACCGCTTTATCTTTGCGCTCAGCCTGGCGATTGCCCCTTTTTCTTTCGCCGCTGGCGACGCCGATGCTGGTAAATCCAAGGCCACGACCTGTGCCGCCTGCCATGGTGTTGACGGCAACAGCCCCGCGCCCAGCTTTCCAAAACTCGCCGGACTTGGCGAGAAATACCTCCTCAAACAAATGCAGGATGTGAAAGCCGGAGACCGCAAAATTCCTGAAATGACCGGCATGTTGGATAACCTGAACGACCAGGATCTCGCCGATATCGCCGCATATTACAGTTCCCAGCAGCGCCAGCTTTCTGGCGCCAAAGACGTCAAGCTGGATCTGGGTGAGAAAATCTACCGCGCCGGCAATCTCGAAACCGGTGTTCCTGCCTGCACCGGCTGCCACTCCCCCAGTGGTGCCGGCAACGCCCCAGCAGGGTATCCTGCTATTGGCGGCCAGTTCAGTGCTTATATTGCCAAGCAGCTGCGGGCGTTTAGAACGGCTGCCCATGATCCTGAAGACCCCGCAGGTCGCGCCAATGACGGTGATGTTGCAGTAATGCGCGGGGTTGCGGCGCGAATGACTGACCAGGAAATTGATGCTGTTGCCAACTTTATTGCCGGGTTGCAATAAGCATTAAATCGACAAACTAAAAGGCGGCTGAGGCCGCCTTTTTCGTCGTTGACGGATCTGGGATCATACAAATTCTCAACTGAAGGATGCGGAAACCATGAACAGGATTAACAAGCTTTTATTCTCTCTCTTATTCATTGTTGTGGTTGGCTGTGGCGAGCAGGCAGAGACTCAGGCTGAGGTTGCGCAGGATTTACCCGCGCCGGTGGCGTCTCAGGCTGCCAAGCCGGCAGGATTGTCCACGCTGGCTTCTGTCGAGTATCAAGAAGGTATCCACTTCGAGCGTATTGCCAAGCCGGTACCCACGGTGGACAAGAGCAAAATCGAAGTCACGGAAGTATTTTGGTACGGCTGCAGCCATTGTTATGACTTCGAATCGAGCCTCAGTGCCTGGAAGGTTGGTCTGGCTGGCGATGTCAATTTTGTTAAAAATCCCGCCATGTGGGATCGCCAGGGCATAATGGAAAAACACGCCCGCATTTACTACACCGCCAAGGTGCTTGGCGTGCTCGACAAAGTCAGCCCGGCGGCGTTTCGCGCCCTCAATGTAGACCGCAACCCCCTTCGTGAAGACAAGGAAATCGCCAGGTTATTCACAGATAACGGTGTTGCCAAAGAAGACTTTGAACGCACATTTAACTCTTTTGGGGTTACCAGCGCAGTCCGCCAGGCGGAGGCGCGCCAGCGCAGCTACAGGGTGCAGGGAACACCAGAAATGATCGTTGATGGTACCTACAGAGTCACTGCCGGCATGGCCGGCGGCCATGAAGGAATGTTGAAGGTGGTCGATTTTCTGGTCGCCAAGGTGCGCAAGGATAAGTTTGGCTCCTGATCCAAAGACGGTGGCGTTATGGGCGCAGACAGTCAAGCCCATGCTGTACCACTAATTCATGCTTTATTTGCCCTGCGCAGCACAGTAAAATTGCGGCCTTTTTCCGTTGACCCCCAACAAAGGTAGATTATGAAACCGACTCAGAAGCCGGCCAATCCCAATTTTTCTTCTGGCCCCTGCAGCAAGCGACCCGGTTATGATGTCAGTGGTCTGGATACCCAAAGTCTGGGACGTTCCCATCGCTCTGCGATTGGCAAAGTCCTTTTGGGGCGAGCTTGCAGTGAAACTGCAGAAATTCTCGGCCTGCCTGAAGGTTACCGGGTCGGCGTTGTACCAGCATCGGATACTGGCGCTGTCGAGATGGCGCTGTGGTCGCTGCTGGGGCCGCGCAAAGTGCAGATGTTTGCCTGGGAATCCTTTGGTGAAGGCTGGGTGTCGGATGTCGTCAAACAATTAAAACTCGCCAATGTGGAATCCTTTAGCGCTGATTATGGCTTGCTGCCGGATTTGTCCGTGGCCGACCCCGCAGCGGACGTGGTCTTTACCTGGAACGGCACCACCTCCGGGGTCAAAGTGCCAAGTGCAGACTGGATTGCGGATGACCGCGAAGGCCTCAGTATTTGTGACGCCACCTCCGCCGTGTTCGCCATGGATATGCCCTGGGAAAAACTCGATGTCATTACTTTCAGCTGGCAGAAAGTGCTCGGTGGTGAAGGCGCTCACGGTATGTTGATCCTCAGCCCCCGCGCCGTAGAGCGCTTGGAATCCTACACGCCACCCTGGCCGATGCCAAAAATATTCCGCATGACCAAGGGTGGAAAATTGATCGAGGGTATTTTCAAAGGGGAAACCATCAACACCCCTTCCATGCTCTGCGTTGCCGATTATCTCGACGCCCTCGATTGGGTAAACAGTGTCGGTGGCCTTAAGGGCACTATTGCCCGCTCCGAAGCCAATCTGGCGGTGATCGAGAAATTTGTCGCAGAAAGGGATTGGATAGACTTTCTTGCCGCTGATAAGGCCACCCGCTCCAATACCAGTGTCTGCCTGAAGTTGGCGCTGACAGATGACCAGGTCAAAAAGGTCGTAAAGTTGCTCGATCAGGAGGCGGTGGCCTACGACATCGGCGCTTACAGAGATGCGCCTGCAGGGCTGCGAATCTGGTGCGGTGCGACCATTGACTCGGATGACCTTGAAAAACTGATGCCCTGGATCGAGTGGGCGTTCAACGAAGTTCGTTGACAGCGTTTATATCGATGCGGTTGGCGTCACTGCCAACACCTACAGTTTCCAATACTTGAAGGTAATTAGCATGTTTAAAGTGCGCACTTACAATACTATTTCTCCACTGGGGCTTAACCGTTTTCCCCGCGACCGCTATGACGTTGCTCCAGGGCTGGAGCAGCCTGAGGCCATCATTCTGCGCAGCCAGAAACTCCATGATGAGGTGATACCTTCCTCGGTTCTCGCCATTGGTCGCGCTGGCGCCGGTGTCAACAATATTCCGGTTGCCGATTACACCAAAAAAGGTATCGTGGTTTTCAATACGCCGGGAGCCAATGCCAATGCGGTTAAAGAGCTGATTGCCGCCGCGCTTTTTCTCAGCTCCCGGGATATTTATGGCGGTATTTCCTATGTCGAAACCCTCGGTCATATGAAGGACGGCGCGGAAATGTCTAAGCTTCTTGAAAAAGAGAAAAAACGCTTTGCCGGCTCTGAACTACTGGGCAAAACTTTGGGGGTTGTCGGCCTCGGCGCGATTGGTTCGATGGTTGCCAATATGGCGCTGGATCTGGGCATGCATGTCCTTGGCTATGACCCTGCCATTTCCGTTGAAGCTGCGTGGAGACTGCACAGCAGTGTTGAAAAAATGGACAGTCTGGCGGCCTTGCTGTCGCGCTCTGACTACATCACCCTGCACGTGCCAGCCATTGAGGCCACCCGCCACCTCATAAACAGGGATACCCTGGCGTCATTTAAAAAGGGCGCCAAGCTGCTTAACTTTGCCCGCGAGGAAATCGTTGAGACATCCGCGTTACTTGAAGCCCTGGATACTGGTCATCTCGGTGGCTACACCGCAGACTTCCCCGCCCCAGGATTGATTGGCAAGCCCAATGTCGTGCTCACCCCCCATATTGGCGCCAGCACCCGCGAGGCCGAGGAAAACTGTGCGATTATCGCTGCCGACCAGCTGATCGACTTCCTGGAAAACGGCAATATCAAGAACTCGGTCAACTTTCCCCCCACCGCCATGGCGCGAAGTGGCGGTTATCGCCTGACTTTCAGCAATAATAATGTGCCCAAGGTACTCAGCAATGTCCTTGCTATTCTTTCGGAGAGCAATAACAACGTTATTGATCTGGTGAACAAGAGCCGAGAGAATATTGCCTACAACATTATTGATGTTGAGCAAAAACCGTCTGCAGAGACTATCGCCAAAATTCGGGGGACAGATGGCGTCATTCACATCAGAGTCCTTTAACCTGTAAACCCTACCCGTACAGGCTGAAATGCGAGTTAACAGAAGCTGGCGGCCACATCATAACCCCCTGCATTTGAATGCAGGGGTTTTTTATGGGTGGCGAACGACGGACATTTCGGGTTAATTCGGGGACTGAGGTTCACTGACCAGGGTTTCCACTTCAATCATCAGGGTTTCCATGGCGGCCACGGTTTTATTGCCATTGCCGGCTTTGACCGCCTGGTGAAGTGCTTGAACTGCCCTTTCCAGGTAGGTCATGCGGTAAACGCCGGCAATCCCCAGCAACTGGTGGATAGTGTCTTTGAGGGATTCGCCATCGCGGCTCTCCAGCGCGCTGCGCGCCAGCTCCGCCAGTCGCGCAATTTCCTGAACAAAAAGTTGTTTATGCTTATTGTCGCCATCCGGCCGTGAGCTTCGGTTTGACGCCGAGGAAAGGCTTGTTTTCAGATGCTTGTGAATCGTTGCCAACAGCTTTTCTTCATCAAAGGGTTTGAACACCAGGTCGGAAGCGCCGGCTTCAAACAGGGTTTTTTCTTCCTGCTGAAGAATGTCGGCGGTGAGCATAACAATAGGGGTATCACAATTGGCACCGTCGGCGCGAATGGCTTTTAGCGCCATGATGCCGTTGATCTCCGGCATATGCACGTCGAGAAGAATCAGGTCGAAACTCTGTGATTTACAGGCGTCTATGGCCTCCTTGCCGTTGCTTACCAGGTACAGTTCACAGCCACTGCCGTCGAAAAATGTCGCCAATAATATGCGTGTGAATTCATTGTCCTCGGCGGCGAGAATCCGCGCATCGAGCCAGTTCTTGCCGGTTTGCTCCGCTGCTCCTGCGACAGCTTTCTGGCGACTGAAAAGCTTTGCCAGCTCTGTGGACATCGGTGGTTTGTCAATAAAGCTGATGGGTTGCAGATTGTCCAGCAGGTAACCCGGCAGATTTTTGTAGGCATCTGTGGCTGGAGTAAAAACGACGATATGGCAATTCTCGCTCAGTGGGCGCAACCTGGCCACAGCATCGGACATTTGTTCTGTATTCAGGTCAACCTGGGGGCAGTAGATAATGATATCCGGCGATGGGTTCATACCGTTGATTTCGAGGTCGGTAAAGTTTTCGCAGGAATTGATCACTTCCACATAGCGACCCAGGCGATTTTCGAGAGCCTGGCGGCTTTGGGGGTGGGTATCAAACAGCAGCGCGCATTTCTGTTGTGGTGGCTTTTCGCTGTCGGGGCTGCCGTGAATGCTCAAGGGCAGGGCGAGGGTAAATATGGTTCCCTTACCTGCCGTGCTTTCAAGGCCAATGTGACCGTCCATTAGTTCCACCAGGCGTTTTACGATCGACAGGCCTAGCCCGGATCCACCAAAGCGTCTGGATATAGATGTATCGGCCTGACTAAAGGAGCCGAACAGTTTTGAGTGCTGCTGATCGGGGATACCGATGCCTGTATCTATGACCTGAATAAAGAGATTGAGGTTGTTCGCCTCTCCGCGGCGGGCTCGAACCTTGAGGATGACATGCCCGGAAGGTGTAAATTTAATGGCGTTGGAGACCAGGTTGTAAACGATTTGGCGAATGCGAAGGCTGTCGCCGACCAGGTGATAGGGAACATTGGCGGCAATATCGAGAATCAGTTCCAGGCCTTTTCCATGGGCGGTCGGCGCCATCAGAGAGACCGGGGCTTCGATACAGTCGGCGAGATTAAAAGGCGCTTTTTCGATGCTGATGGCGTTGGATTGCAGGCGGGTAATATCGAGAATATCATCGATCAACTGCAACAGCTGCGCGGAAGCCTGTTGAATGATGTGACAATAGCGCACTTCCGAGGCTTTCAGGTCAGAGGCTCCCAACAGCTTAACAAAACCCTGGATCGCCGTGATCGGGGTGCGCAGTTCGTGGCTCATCTGAGCGAGAAAATCCCCCTTGGCGACGCTGGCGGCTTCGGCGTCTTTGCGGGCGGTTTCCAGTTCGTGGTTTTTACGTTTGAGATCATCCAGCGTCGCTGTCAGCTTCTGGGTCGCTAAAGCGACTTTGTTTTCCAGGCTGCCTCGGCCGTCGGCAACGGCTTTGGCGAGATGGTTGATGCCGTTGGCGAGAATGGCCAGCTCATCACCGGTTGTCGGTGAAATTCGAGCATCCAGATTGCCCCGTTCCAGCTCCCGAACCACAGCCGTCATCGCCGTGATGGGCGAAACCACTTTATTGCTGAGCATATAAGTCAGTAGCACCGCACCCAACAAAACGGAAAAGCTGATCAACAGGTGAGTAATCAAAATTTCCCGGGATTTTGCCATGGATTCACTGTTGTCTGCGGCAACCACCACCCAGCCAAGCAGGGCGCTGTTGCCGCTTTTGTCATTCAGATCCTCATAGTCACTGACAGCCACATCGGCCATATAGACAGGGTATTCGACCACAAAAAGGCTGTCTGTCAGGCGGCTATAGTCACCGGCTTTAAGCATTGCCAAGCTGAGATTATCTGGCAGCGGATTTGGCAGTAAAGGATTTCTTTTGGGGTCGAGAAAAAAGATGCCGGCAATAGAGGGTGCCTCACGGGCTGAATTGGCGAGGGGTGCCAGGAGTTCCTCGCGGCCGGAGTAGAGGGCAAAATCGGAGATGTTCGCCAAATTTTTCGCCAGCTGGTCGGCACTGGCCAGCTGGTATTGGCGAATTTCCGTGCGCCTGGTGTCAATGGTGTGCCAGGTAATGATGGCGGTGACAACGGCAACGGGAATGACGCTGAGCAGAATCAACTTGTTATTGATGCGAGAGGAAAACCGATGAATCAGCTTTTTCATGGTAGCGTCCCACCTTGAAGACGTTGTTTGACGCGCTCGTGGATCGTTTTTTCATCGACGAGAATAAGCCCCAGGACATTGGCCACCGATGTGTTTACAGCCACGCTAAAATACTGGGGCGAATAGGGCTGCCAGACTTCTGCATTTGGATTGGCCAGATAGGTCTCTAGCCAGTCGATCCCCTGCTGGGAGATATCGCCGGGAGCAGTATAAATCGAGGCGGCGGCGCCGGCTTCGGTATAGGCGCGGGAAAAGCCGATAATCGGGATTTTTTGCTTAAAGCCGAGATGGAGAACCCAGCGGGCAATGTTGCGATTGATGATGCCTTGATCGGGAACAGCAATAAAAGCATCGCTGCCATCAAACAGGGGTGAAAGCACCTGCAGGGGATTGCTGGTTGTAGAAATCAGCTCATAGCGCAGCGCAATCCCCGCGACTTCGGCCGCAGCCAGCAATTCTGCTTTCCTGTGGGTCGAGGCGGGGCCGAGCACGGTTGAAAATTGGTGCTTCCCTGTCAGAACCTGGGCAAGTGCCAGGCTTCGGCTCAAGGGCTGGTCGATAAAGATCACGGCTCTGGAAGGGCTGACGTTGCTACCACCAAGGATTTTATACCAGGCGCTGCGAGTGATGAACAGGCTGAGCTGTGGATTCTGGCCGTAGTTGCCAATGACAGTTTCGGTGGCCTCGGTGCCAATACTCAGCATCAAATCCCCAGCGTCTATGTCGCGAGCCGAATGGTTGCGCGAGTCAAGGCGGGTAACAGTTATATGTGGATGCTGTTGATGAAGGTGACGGGTAATGGTGTCGGCTACCTGCGCATAATAGCGGCTGGAGTCGGGCACCATCACATGCACAGCTTCGGCGTTGCTGTTTCGGCTGAAAACACACACAACCGCGAGCAGCGCAAGGGACAACCCGCGCTGAATGTGGCCAATTGCCTCAGTTCTGGTCAGTTTGCTGAAGCCTTTGCGCCAATTGCCTGACTGTTGTATTGACATCCTTATGTCTACTTTGATTTCCCTGCCGAGGCAGTGATGAGTGTTAACAGACCCTAGGGAAGCTTCAGTTGCGCGGTTACAAAATACCGGGTTTCAAAATGGTTGTTGTCATTAAACTCTGCGTAGGCATCGCCTATATTCTGGACGATAAAGCGAATATCCCCATGATTTTTATCCCACTGAAAATCATACATAAGTTGGGTATCCACGCGGGTAAAGCCAGGGACGGCGTCGCCGTCCTCCCACCTCACTTCAGATTGGTAATAGACCATTGTCGAGAACGTCCAGGCATTTTTGAGCTTGTGAGCCAAAAGCAAGCCGCCAGAGTGGGTCGCCATGCGATTCCCTTTGGTGGCCACCGCGAAGCCGGTGCTGAGATTAATCTCGGCGGGGGTGTCGAGGTCAATATTGGTGTAGTGCATACGGATCAGCGATTTCGGTGTGGGGCGATAGCTGAACTGAATTTCGGCACCGACCATATTCCAGGAACCCCTGTTGGTCAGTTTTTTGTAAAACAGATCGCCCATCCTCGCGTCCGCGGCAATGTTGTAATCGGACTCTTCATCAATAGTGTCTGAGAGGTTTTCCCGAAAAAGACGAAGATCCATAGTCAGCGCCGGGTCTCTGAGCTGCACCAGATAGCCCAGCTCAAAGGAATCCAGCTTTTCCTCCTCAATATGGGGATCGGATTTGCGGATAACATTCACAACCAGGTCGCCGACGTGATTGTCCAGGCGCTCGTTGGCCTCCAAGAGCGAAGGCGCGCGATTGCCGCGAACATAGGCCAGCCTCAGGGTTTGGTTGGGCAGGAACTGATAATTGGCAGACAGCCGCGGCGACAGCAAAACGCCCTGGGGCGTATCTTCAATCATGGCTCCGGCGTTAAAGGTTAACTGCCCTGTTGCCCGCCATTCGCCATGGGTAAAAAAGCGCGATACCAGCTCGTCGACATCTATATCCACAGACTGGGGATGAAAGGCGTCCAGGCTTTCATGGCGTAAACCCACACCCCAGGTTCCCCGCAGGGTTTCCGATACCCTGAAGGTATGCTGAAACTGGGCATCGTAACGCTCCGAAAACATGCGCCCAAAGCCGGTGTACACCTGGGTGTTGAGCTCATTGATCAGCAATTGCGCCGTCGCTGAATCGATACCGACGTCCGCCGCCACCTGATTGACAATCGGCATGGGTACCGGGTTTAGTGAGGTGAGAAAATCCGCAGTTGCCCGGTCGATACCGAGAAAATCCGAGAAATTGCCAAAGAGCTCCTGATTGACGATTTTGAAACGGTTATGGTAAAGGTGCACTTCGTAATCATTGTTGTTGTCGCCACTGCGTTTCCACACCAGGGACTGAAAGTGACTGAAGGCATGGGCGGTTAAAAATTCATTGGGGTGGTCGGCGTCACCCCAGCCCGTTTGGTCGTGGGCGTAACCGGCGGAAAATTCGAGGGTATCGATCAGGGATGGGGTATAGGTGGCGCTGAAGTCGGCGTGGGACAGCTCGCGGCCATCGTTGAGTTCGCCGCTGGTAACGGCGGGAAAACCTTCATTATTGTCGTAGCCGAGGCTGATTCTGTAATCCAATGCCCCCAGAGAATCGTTGTACCTCAGCCACCCCTTTCGCGTTTGCCAGTCGCCCACTGTGGCGCTTGCCGCCAAGCCGCTGTCCTGCACGGGTTTTCGGGTGACTATATTGATAGAACCCATGAAGGCATTGGAGCCTTGAGCTGCTGCGTTGGAACCGCGAATCACCTCGATATGATCGATATCGCTGAGTTCTACGCCCAGGGTGCCCCAGCTGACCGAGGAAAAAATGGATTCATAAACGGAACGGCCATCGACCATGACTTCAATCTGGTTGGGAAATTCCCTGCCGATGCCGTGATAACTGATGCCATAGCGATTGCCGGAGACATGATAGGATTGAAAGCCGGGCACCAGTCTGAACAGGTCGACAAACGTTTGGGCGCCAGAGAGAGCAATGAGTTCGCGATCAATGGTAGTGATGCTGGCGGGAGCCTGATCGAGACGCTGCTCAAACCGCGATGCGGCACTGACGACCGGAATATCGCCCAGCAAGTCGCGCTCGGTAAAGCTGGGGTCGGCGAAAGCTGCGTTGACAGCAATCAGCAAAAGCAGGGTGCCGCCGTGCCGACAAAAACCATAACTAGAAAGTTTGGTCATTTTCTATCCAGGCAGGTGTTGATTTGATGTTTGGCCATTGTATGTTGGTGGCGGAGAAAATTCACTTTGGCGTGTTCGAGCGAACAGTATTGAGCGCTCGCGCCAACTCTCAGAAATCATAGCCGAAGGCGTCGCCAAGCCTGCCTGAAGAGAAAAAAAAGGCTATCATAGCGGCAGTTTTCAAGAGTATTGTCCATGAGCCTGGAAGAACAGCGTCGAGAGTACCGCCATGGTCGCCTGACCAGGGATTCCCTCAACGAATCCCCGTTTGAACAGTTTAAACTGTGGCTGGATCAGGCGCTTCAGTCCGATATTGCCGATCCCACTGCGATGAGTATTGCCACGGTCGACGCCAACGGCAAGCCCTGGCAGCGCATTGTTCTGCTCAAGGGTTTTGATCAGCGGGGATTTGTCTTCTACACCAATTTGGGCAGCAGGAAGGTTGCCGAGATAAAGCAAAATCCCCATGTTTGTCTGCATTTTCCGTGGATGCGTATGGACAGGCAGGTGATTGTTGGCGGCGTTGCAGAGAGAATTTCTGCAGCGGAGGTGCTCAAGTATTTCGTTTCCCGCCCGCGGGACAGCCAGCTGGCGGCCTGGGCTTCGAAGCAGAGTTCGAGAATTTCCTCCCGGCAGGCGCTGGAAGCTCAGTTTATGCAAATGCGCGACAAGTTCCGCCACGGCGCTGTACCCCTGCCGGATTTTTGGGGCGGCTTCAGAGTTGTGCCCAGTGAATTTGAATTCTGGCAGGGCGGTGAAAACCGCCTCCATGACAGATTTCAGTATCTTTTGGGGGAAGACGGTCAGTGGGAAATTTCCCGCCTGGCGCCCTGAGCGCCCCGCCAATCAGTGCTGGTTTTGCTGAGTATGCCGAAGCCTGTCGGTTTTTCGCCCTGCCCAGCGTTGTTGTCCATCGAACAATCATTATTTTCGCCGTTATGCCTGTGCATTCAACGGTTCCCGCCACGGACAACGGAAAAGAGAGTTAATATGTTTCGCAACAGTCTTATCTGCTTTGCCGCCGGGTCTCTGGGGGCAGTGATTAGCAGCCTGGTGATTTGGCTCTTTGGTCAATACGGTATCAACCAGTCTCTGGGAGTGGCCATGGCGCCCTCGCTGACCACCTATTGGCTTTACCCGCGCATTGTCTGGGGTGGACTCTGGGGGTTTTTGTTTCTGCTCGGCTGGTTTGGCAGCAGAACATTGCAGCGCGGGCTGGTGTTCAGCCTTTTTCCTACGGCGGTTCAGCTCTTTTATATTTTCCCTTACGAAACCTACCAGGGTATGGCGGGTCACAAGCTGGGTCTGTTGACACCGTTGCTGGTGCTGTTCTTTAACGCCATCTGGGGGCTGACCACCGCCATAGCGATCAAAGTGCGTTAGCGTACTGAAAACAGTTTTGCCCTTACGGTTTCCCGGTATTCGCCGGGGGTAATCTGGAAATTTTTGTGAAACTGGCGGCTGAAATGGGAAATATCCTGGTAGCCGCTCAAACCGGCCACTTCGAGAATACTGAGGTTGGTTTTCTGCAGCAGATCCCGAGCATGGTTGAGGCGCAGGGCGCGGATATACTCCCCCGGCGTCTGCCCCAGCGCCTGCTTGAAGCGGCGATTGAAGGTGCGAATACTCATGCCGAACTGCCCGGCGAGCAGGGGCAGGGACACCTTTCGCGAAAAATTGTCATCCAGCCAAATTTGTACCTGGAGAATGCTTTCATCGGAATGGTGCTCCACATGTTCGGCAAAATAGCGGCTGGGCTCAAAGGTGCCGCGAATTTCATGGAAAAAATTCCTCTCCACGTTGTTGGCCACCGGCCTGCCAAACCAGAGATAAATGATGTGTACCATAAGCTCTGCCAGGGTGTTAACACTGGCGGCACAGTAAATATTGCCCGCCTGGGTAATGAAATACTGGCGCTTCAAATGGACATTGGGATAATCCTTCTGGAATTGGTCAAAATAATGCCAGTGGGTGGTGGCCGGTTTGCCATCCAGCAGCCCTGCCTCGGCGGGAAAGCAAACGCCGGTGCCTACCGCGGTAATGGCGGCGCCAAAGCGGTGTTGTTCCCGCAGCCAGGGTGAAATCAGCGGGTTTTCGCGAATGGCTCGCCTCGGGTTGCGCCACTGGCCGGGAAAGTGCACCAGATCCAGTTGCGGCGCGTCCGCGAGGGCAGCACTGGGCACCAGATCAAACCCGGATGCGGAGGAGACCGGATTGCCATCACTGCTCAGGGTCAGAATCGTCAGATCCACACCCTTAATGCCGAGGCCGGCCGCAGACGCCTGGGCAGTTACCAGCATTTCATAGGGCAGGGTGGCGCTGGTGGCCAGCACGTTATTGCACAGGACAATACCTACTTTTCGGGAAAGAATTTCCATCGCTTGCTTCCGGTTGTTTGCCTGAACCTGCCACTCTGCCCTTTAGGGGTTGTTTGGCTGAATAGTTCAACTATATGGCTGAAAAAGCCATTAATCAATCGCGGGCTATCAATACACTGGCTGTCATCAAAAGGACATATCAGGGAGAATCCATGACAGCCTTACCCGTAGTGGTCAGCTATGGCGGTTACAATGCCGCTGGCAGAAGTTCTTTCGACCAGGCCTACCGGAGAATGATTCTCGACAGCCTGGGAGAGGCGGAGCGCCGTAAAACCCTGTCCGGCCTGGCGGCCTTGATGGGGCTTGGCGGCGATAGCGGCGTGGTCGATAAAGCCGTGATTGACGGCACCCTGATTCGCCGCATTGAAGACAGCGTTTTTAACCCTGACAATGCGCCCCTCAATGCCAGAATGGAAATTTCCCAGCAGGAAGGCGGTGAAATCCGTTTTCAGGTATCCAAACGCCAGCTTCCCGAAGATCTGCCTTCGACCTGGCAGATAACCGAGCTTGGCGCAGGGCTGGTGGAGGTTTGCCTGCGGGGCAACCAAACCTGGTTTGTGCCGGATCGCAAGTCCTTCCCGGTGAAAGCCGCCGGTCAGCTGCCCTCCGGGTTTGATCCGGGCACATTTTACGGCCCCTCAAAATCCCACCCCCGGGGTCTGCAGATGGCTATCCTGGGCGCCTCAGACGCCATCAACGCCCTGGGTATCGACTGGGTCACCGTTTGTGAGCAGGTCAGACCCGATGAAATTGGTATGTACGCCAGTAGCTTGCTGGGACAACTGACGGACGACGGTGTCGGCGGTGTGCTCAAATCCCGCTGGCTCGGGGGTCGGGCGACTTCAAAGATGATTCCCCTGGCGCTCAACAGTATGCCCGGCGATTTTATCAACGCCTATGTGCTCGGCAATATTGGCCATACCGAAGCCATTGCCGGTGCCTGTGCCAGTTTTCTCTACAATCTGCAGGCGGCGGTGCGGGATATTCAGTCCGGGCGCCGCCGGGTTGCCATTGTCGGTGGCAGCGAAGCGCCGGTGACCCTGGAAAACCTCGAAGGTTTTATGGCGATGAACGCACTGGCTACTGTGGATAGCATGAGCAGGGTTGATGGCACGCCGAATCCCGATCCGCGTCTTTACAGTCGCCCATTCTGCGACAATGGCGGCTTTGTCATGGGTGAGTCCAGCCAGTACATTGTGCTCATGGATGACCGTCTGGCGGTTGAGATGGGCGCCGAGATTCACGGCGCTGTGCCCGGTGTCTACATGGACGCCGACGGCTATAAAAAATCCATCTCCAGCCCGGGCCCCGGCAACTATCTGACCATGGCCAAGGCTCTCGGTCTGGGGCGCGCGATCCTCGGTGAAGCCGATGTCCAGCGCCACACGATGGTTTATGCCCACGGTTCCAGTACGCCCCAGAACCGGGTTACAGAGTCGCTGATTTTTGATCGCGTGGCCAAAGCCTTTGATATCCATAACTGGCCGGTGTGCGCGGTCAAGGCCTATGTGGGGCACTCCATGGCTACCGCAAGCGGCGATCAGGTGGTGAACGCCATTGCCGCTATGCGTCACGGCATTATTCCCGGCGTCAAAACCGGCAAGGCGATTGCCGATGATGTTTATCAGGAGCGCCTCAATATTCCCCTCGCCGATCTCGATGTGGGCGCCAACAGCGTACAGGCGGCCTTTATCAACGCCAAAGGTTTCGGCGGCAACAATGCTACCGGCGTCTTGCTGTCACCGGAGCGCGCAGAGGCGATGCTGGCCAAACGCCATAATCACCTATGGGCAGACTACTGCAAACGCCGGGAGACTGTGCGCGAACAGGCGCGCGCTTATGAATCCCAGGCCGACAAAGCCGACTTGCGGGTAATCTACCGTTTTGGCGACGGCATGCTGGAAGATGACCAGGTGCTGATTTCCTCTTCGCAAGTGGCGGTACCAGGTTACGGTAAAGCCATTGATTTAAGTATAGAAAATCCCTTCCCGGACATGCAGTAATCCCACATTTTTGCCGGTGCCGCCAAATACAGGGTGGTACTGGCAATTGTGCCAAAAATCTGTCAAAACTCTTCCCTATGATGGCGATAAGCAGGAGAATGGCCGACTTTCTTGCTTTTGTTGCCCTTTGGGGTAGTTTAAGGCAGGAATAACAGCCATTTATTTCCTGCTGGGGCGACGTTAGTGTCGTTTTGCCCCCCGTGGCGAGGAGCTAGCACATTGAAAGAAAACGAAAATTTAACCTGGACAGCGGACGACGCCGCAAACTGTTATGCCGTGCGCGAATGGGGCGCCGGGCTCTTTGATGTTGCCCATAACGGCGAACTGGAAGTGCTGGTCGGCAATAACGGCAGCAAGCAGCGGGTATCTCTGCTCGATATTGTCGAGGGCTTACAGCAGCGCGATCTGGCCATGCCGGTGTTGCTGCGTATTGAAAATCACCTGGATACGGCCATTACCCAAATCAATGAGGCCTTTGCCAGCGCCATCAAGAGCGCCAATTACCAGGGTGTTTACCGCGGTGTTTTTCCCATCAAGGTAAACCAGCAGAGCCATATCATTGAAGAAATCGCCCGTTTTGGCGAACGCTATCACCACGGTTTGGAAGCGGGTAGCAAGGCGGAATTACTGGTGGCCATCGCCACGTTGCGGGATCGGGAAAGCTTGATTGTCTGCAATGGCTACAAGGACGAGGAATTTATTGACCTGGGTTTGCGCGCCCGCCAGCTGGGTATGTCCTGTTTTTTTGTGGTCGAAACCCCCGAAGAAATGTCCCTTATCATTGAGCGCAGCCGCATTCTCGGCGTCGAACCCATGGTGGGCGCTCGCCTCAAGCTCGGCACCAAGGTGGACGGCCACTGGAGTGAAGACAGCGGTGATCGCAGCCTGTTTGGCCTCAATACCCAGCAACTGATCGAAGCTGTGGATCTGCTCAAGGCCGCCAACATGCTTCACTGCCTGCGTCTGGTGCATTTCCATCTCGGCTCCCAGATTCCCAATATTCAGAATATTCGCGCCGGCATTCGCGAAGCTTGCCGCTATTATATCGACCTGATGGAAGAGGGTGCGCCCCTGGGTTATCTCGATATCGGCGGCGGTTTGGCTGTGGATTACGACGGCTCCCGTGGTGGCAGCCTGCAAAGTCGCAACTATTCACTGCAGGAATACTGTGTCGACGTGGTTGAGGCCATTCAGGAGGCTCTGGATCCCGAAGACATTCCCCATCCGATAATTGTCAGTGAATCCGGGCGCGCGACGGTTGCCTATACCTCCGTACTGCTTTTTAACATTCTCACCGTGGGGCAATTTGAACCGGGTCCACTGCCAGCTACTGTGCCGGAAGATGCCCCGGACGAAGTCAAAAATCTGGCCGCACTGCTCGACAGCACTACCGTAAAAAATGTTCAGGAATGCTACAACGACGCCATTTATTACCTTGAGTCTCTGCGCATGCAGTTCCGCCGTGGCGAAGTCAAGCTGCGCATGCGCTCCATCGGCGAAAACTACTATCTGGCGGTACTGCAGAAAATCGCCAAACTGATCCCCCAGCTCGATCGAGTGCCCATAGTGCTGGAAAACCTCACCGAGCAACTGGCGGATATCTACTACGGCAATTTCAGTGTCTTTCAATCCCTGCCGGATTTTTGGGCCATTGGCCAAACCTTTCCGGTAATGCCCATCCACAGACTCAATGAGCGGCCTACCAGAGAGGCGATCATCGCCGATCTCACCTGCGACTGCGACGGCAAAATTGATCGCTTTGTCCATCCGGAGGGTGAGCGCACCACATTGCCACTGCATGCTCTGGAGCACGATAAAGAATACTATCTCGCCGTGTTTCTCGTTGGCGCCTATCAGGAAACGCTGGGGGACTTGCACAATCTGTTTGGCGACACCAACGTCGCCAGTGTGCGCATCAACAGCGACGGCAGCTTTGACTTTGTTCATGAGCTTCACGGCGATACCATTTCCGATGTACTCAGTTATGTCGAATACGAACCGGGAAATCTGTTTCGCCGTTTTCGCAATACGGCTGAAAAAGCCGTTCGAGAAGGCAGAATTTCCGTGGCCGAACGCCAGCAAATGCTCGGTGCCTTCACCGAAAGCTTGCGCGGCTATACCTATTTTGAGAGATGAGAGAAGTGGCAAGCGCCTGGCGCCTAGCTGCAAGAGAAAAGATTGTCAAAACCGCCAGATCCTGGCGGTTTCAGATAGGATTCACTAAAGGAGTGGAACAGTGTCAAAAGTCATGATTATCGGCGCCGGTGGGGTTGGCGGTGTGGTTGCCCACAAATGCGCGCAATTACCGCAAGTATTCAGCGATATTTTGCTGGCCAGCCGCACCGAATCAAAGTGC
Organism: Porticoccaceae bacterium; assembly: GCA_050175615.1. Classification (GTDB taxonomy): domain Bacteria; phylum Pseudomonadota; class Gammaproteobacteria; order Pseudomonadales; family Porticoccaceae; genus CAYXXZ01. The sequence goes on from JBFXIU010000007.1 coordinate 20,709, forward strand.
AAGGCCATCGCCGCAGATGTCGAGCGTATGCAGGGTCGCACCATTCGCACCGCCCAGGTAGATGCCGACAATGTGCCGGAGCTTGCCGCGCTGTTAAAAGCGGAAAAGCCCCAATTGGTGATCAATGTCGCCCTGCCCTATCAGGATCTCCACATCATGGACGCCTGCCTGGAAGCCGGGGTCGATTACCTGGATACCGCCAACTACGAGCCCCTTGATAACGCAAAGTTTGAATACAGCTGGCAGTGGGCCTACCGGGAAAAATTTGAGCGTGCCGGTTTGATGGCGCTGCTCGGTTCCGGCTTCGACCCCGGCGCCACCAACGTGTTCACCGCCTGGATCGCCAAGCATTACTTCGATGAAATCCACAGCCTCGATATCATTGACGTCAACGGCGGCAACCACGGCTATCCCTTTGCCACCAACTTCAACCCGGAAATCAATATCCGCGAAGTCACCGCCGAGTGCCGCCACTATGAAAATGGTGAATTTGTCACCACCCCGGCCATGTCCCACAAAATGGAATTCACTTGCCCGGAGGAAGTCGGCACCTACAATATCTACCGCATGTACCATGAGGAACTGGAATCCCTGGTGGTGAATTTCCCCACCCTGAAAAAGGCTCAGTTCTGGATGAGTTTTGGCGACAGCTATCTCAAACACCTGGAAGTACTGGGCAATGTGGGTATGACAGGCATCGAGCCGGTGGAATTTCAGGGTCAGAAAATCGTGCCGATTCAGTTTCTCCGCGCCCTGCTTCCCGATCCTGCCAGCCTCGGCCCGCGCACAAAAGGCAAAACCTGCATCGGCTGCGTGGTCACCGGCATCAAGGACGGCAAAGAAAAAACCGTCTATGTCTACCAGATCAAGGATCACCAGGACTGCTACAAGGAAGTCGCCTCCCAGGCCATTTCCTACACCACTGGCGTCCCCGCCATGATTGGCGCCAAGATGATGCTCGAGAAAAAATGGCACAAAGCGGGTGTCTGGAATATGGAGCAGATGAATCCCGACCCCTTTATGGACGACCTCAATAACTACGGCTTGCCCTGGGCGGTGATTGAGGATTACAAGCTCTAAGCCTAAGCGCCAGTCTTGTCGCGACAGCGCCGGGCATTGCCCGGCGTTTTCGTTCCTGAGCCGGAGTGACGAAAACAGAGTTAATCAGGGTCTCCGTAGCTCAGTTATTTATTCCACAGCTGCCAGCGCCAGAGGCGTACAATGGCTCACTGATGTCATTGTGCATCAGCCATTGCGGAGAAAACCCATGAGCAAAGGCAAGGATTCCAAAAAAGAGACCAAGAAAAAGCCCGCTAAAACCCTGGAGGAGAAGCGCCAGGCCAAAAAGGACAAGAAGTCGACCCTTGGTCAGCTGCGGTAGCCTGTTCTGTATTTGATGCTTGATTCATTTTTTCAAGTTCAGAGGCAAAAGCGGTAGATATTCACTGCAACTCCTGCCAAAGGGAAATCTACTCGACAGCAAAATTAAAGTAGCGGTAGGGGTGGGGTTCGTCCACCAGGGTGTAGTGCCACCACTCTTCCGGCAGGTTGGCAAAACCGTGCTCCTCCATCACTACCTTTAAGCGCTGGCGGTTGTGGCGGGCGGTTACGCTGACGGCGGCATTCTCGGTATGGGACAGGGGATCGAAAAAGTCGTAGGCAGTGCCCATATCCAGGGGCTGCCCGGTTACGGCATCCACCAGGGTGAGATCCACCGTACTGCCCCGGCTGTGGCCGGATTTTTCAGCGATATAGCCTTTGGCAAAGAGTTCCGCTTTGTCTACATTGGGGTAAAACTGCGGTTTCATTCCTGTGTCGTCGAGATCCTTTGCCCAGCGCACAAAGTGATCCACTGCCCGTTGTGGTCGGTAACAGTCGAAAATCTTCAGCGTCAAACCTTCCTCGGCAACAGATTCCTGTACGGTGCGCAGCGCTTTTGCCGCCCGCCGGGTCAGCAGGCATTTCGCTTGCCTGTAGCCGTCGATAGGTTCGCCAACGAAATTGTTACTGGTGAAGTAGCGAATATCCATGATCACACCGGGAATAAATTCGGCGACATCGACAAAATTGGCCGTGCCCTCTGCGCCGTTTAGGACGGGTGTGTCCGCCGCAGTGGCCGCCAGGGGCAAACCCATAACAAGAGCGAGAGCAAGCAGTGGAGTGAGAAAAAACGCAGCCGGTGTCATGGTAGCTTCCGTAGGTTGAGATCGATAATTGTGGCGGCTAATCTCGCCCAATAGGGGTGTTGCCGTCAAGGGCTTGTGATCCTCAATAGAACCTGTTGACACATTTGCTTGTGCCCCTGGGTGTTTAGACTTGTTTTGAGGGCGCGGCTTCGCTGTTGTCTGTGGCGGTGATTGCCGCCGTTTCTGCGGCTGATTGGGGATCGCCAGCTTCATGGAAATCCCGGCTGAAAATTTGCCAGAAAACCACAAAGAGCGCAGCGATCAGCGGGCCGATGACAAAGCCGTTGATGCCCACCATCACCAGGCCGCCGAGGGTGGACAGCAGAACCAGCCAGTCCGGCAGTTTGGTGTCGCGCCCGACGAGAATAGGGCGCAGCACATTGTCGGCAAGGCCAATCACCAGAATGCCGTAGGCGGTGAGTACAGTGGCGGAGATCCAGTTGCCGGTGGCAAACAGGTAAATGGCGGCTGGCGCCCACACCAAACCAGCGCCGACGGCGGGAATCAGTGAGAGCACGGCCATGGCCACGCCCCAAAGCACGGCGGCGGGCAGCCCCAATATCCAGAAAATGATGCCGCCAAGAGCGCCCTGTACCACGGCGACAACCAGGTTGCCTTTGATGGTGGCTCTGGTGACTTCGGCAAATTTGGCAAACAGCAGGCGCTCCCGCTCGTCCCCCAGGGGGAGGGCGTGAATCAGCATGTCTATGAGTTTGCGGCCATCCCTGAGGAGAAAAAAGGTCAGGTAGAGCATCAGCCCCATGTTGAGGAAAAAACTGAAGGTGCTCTGCCCCAGTGACAGCGCATGTTGGGCGAGAAAGCGGCTGGTTTTGAGGGCGCCATCGGCGGCATAGCCTTTGAGGCTGTCCATATCCATGCCCAGACGATCCATCAGGGATTGCGCCGCAGGCAGTGCGCTGTGAATGCGTTCGATAATGGCGCCCGGCTTGATTTCCCCAGAGTCGATGCGCTGGTAAAGGTCAGCCGCCTCCTGGAGGAATGAGGTCAACACCAGCATCACCGGAATCACCACCACGCAAATACAGGCCAGCAGGGTGACAAGGGCGGAGCTGTTGGGGCGGTGCCCCCACCATTGCTCCAGGCGTTGGTGAACGGGGAAAAACACCAGGCTGATGGCGCAGGCCCAGAACACCGGGGCGAAAAAAGGTTTCAGCAGGTAGAGAAAGAGGCCGCTGATAATGATCAGCAGGAGCAGAAAGGTGCGTTGTTCAATCTTTTCGTTCACGGTTGCCTCGCAGCTGGGATTCCGTTGCCTGTTGGATGTGTGCCGTGGTTTGTCCGGCGCATCGCTGCCAATATACTGTATTCATCCTTTGACGCCTATGCGAGGCGATCACCAGATGAAAAAGCTGGCTTTCATGCCCAGAATGTTGATGGTTTTTTGCCACTGGGCGGCAGCCCCTGCCGCGCCATAACAAACGTGCAGCGGAATCAGATGTTCTTCTCTGGGGTGGCAAAAGCGGGCGCCGGGCGCCCTCTGCCAGTTGATAAGCTGTCTGCTGCGCTCTGGTTCGCTAATGTCGGGGTTTGCCAGCAGGGTTGTCAGCCAGTGGTCAAAGGCATTGTTGTGTTCAATACCCTGGGGTGTTGGCGGGTTGAAAAATGCCTTGAGATTGTGAAATGAAAAGCCGGAGCCAATCACCAGAATATCGTCATTTTTCAGCGCCGCCAGGCCATTGCCAAGGCGAATATGCTCTTCCGGGTCGAGAGTGTTTTTCAGCGACAGTTGCAGGCAGGGAATATTGGCCTTCGGAAAGAGCATTTTCAGGGGTACAAAGAGGCCGTGGTCAAAACCCCGTTGTGTATCTATCCTGGCATCCAGCCCCTGATTATTGAACAGGGTGGAAAGCCGTTGGGCAAGGGCGGGATGTCCCGGCGCCGGGTAGGTGATATCGTAGGATTCTGGTGGAAAACCGTAGTAATCGTAAATGAGCTCTGGCTGTTCGCCGCCGGTGAGGGTGAATACCGACTCCTCCCAGTGGGCGCTGACAACCACAATCGCCCTGGGTTTAATCAGCAATTCCGGCAGGGTCGCCATCAGCTCGACCATCTCCCGATGACCGCTGTCGCCAAGTAGTGGCAGGGGGCCGCCGCCGTGGGAGAGAAAGAGAATGGCGCCTTTTTGTTGCCTGTCGTTCATGGTGGTTTCCAGCAAAATAGTCGTGGGTGGTGTTGGATTTTGTCCGCTGGCGAGGTCAAGACTGCAAGCTATAAGTAATTAGTAGACTATTTTCCCCATCTTTGGCGGTGTTATGACCCTCAATACGGCATAATACCAAGACAGCGGGTGAGTGTTGCCGCTGTTACCTCTGCAATGTTCATCTGTAACTGCATACAGTAACCTTTTAGGTCACCGGGGAAAACAGCCCGTCCCCGCGATTAGTGAAACTATGTCCAGACTTTCTCCGCCAAAGCCCGCTGGTGATGCGGGCTACAATCCCTGGAAACCGTTGTTTCGCAACGGCCAGTTCCGCTGGTTGCTGGCGGGCAATGTCACTCTGTTTTTCGGATTTTCCGCGACCTTGTTGTTGCGCTCGTTGCTCGCCTGGCAACTCACCGGCGATGAAATGTCACTGGCCTATATTAATGTGGTTGCCGCCGCCTGCATGTTTGGCGCCTCGATTTTTTCCGGCGCTATCGTCGATCGCTTCGAGCGGCGCAATCTCATGGTTTATTCCCAGTGGGTCATTGTGGTCACCGAGGCGGCGGTGTTGGTGTTGCTGGCGATTGACCAGCTCAGTTTCAGCTTTTTGATGCTCAGCGCCATTGCCGCCAGCGGCATGTTTCCTTTTATTATGCCGGCGCGAACCGCAATGATGGTGGAGACCGTAGGCCGGCCATCCATCAGCAAGGCCAATACCCTGATGAGTGGCGGCATGAACATCGCACGCATGGTCAGCCCGGCGGTGGTGGGCATTATGGTGGAGTTTATCGGCATTGCGTCCGGATACCTTTTTCTGGTGGTGTTGCACATTTGCTCCCTGGCCTGTAATTACAAACTCGCTGCCAGTGTCCCAGCTGAGGATTTCTATAGAGGCGCGTTTCTCGCCGAAATTAAAGAGGGTTTCGTCTATATTTTTCGCCATCCGTCGCTGGGCATGTGCATTCTCTTCGGCTTGATTCCCGTTCTGGTGGCCATGCCGTTGCAAAACATGATGGTGGTCTTTACCGAACAGGTTTGGCATGCCGGTGGCGCCGGACTGGGTATTATGATGGCGGCCACGGGGGTGGGCGGTGTGATTGGCTCCCTGTTGATGGTGTTCCAGAATGACGACAGCCTGGTAAAACCCATGGTGATCTCGTCACTGATTATGGGTATTTTCCTGGTGATACTTTGCAATATCACCGCATTTCCTTTCGCGGTGCTGATCGTGCTGGGTATTTACAGCATGTCTGTTTTTGCCTACACCCATATGCAGACCGGCGTGCAGCTGATGGCGGAAGACCGGGTGCGCGGGCGCATCACCACCATGACCATGATGATTTTCGGCTTGGCTCCCTTGGGCACCCTGCCCCTGGCCTACGCCACCAAGCATATTGGCGCTGCGTGGGCGACCACGGTTGCCGGGCTGATTCTGGTGGTTGCGGTGTTGCTGATCTGGATCTATTCCCCGGCGTTTCGCAATATCGACAAAGCGGTGCGCAGTCAGGATAACAGTCACGACAACTGATGCCTTGATAGGCTATAGGTGCTAGGCTGGCAGAGTCATAACTTTACTGCGATCAAAAGGGCGTCAGTGAAAAAGCCGTTGTTCACAAAAAAAGTTTGGCCTGTGGTTCTGGTCATCGGCTTGTTGCTGATTGCCGGTGTCGCCATCCTCTATCGCCAAATTCCCGCGCTGCTTGAAAACCGCATCAGATCAGAACTGGCGGTATACGGTGTCGACACCTTCAGCCTCGGCCAGCCCTATTGGGGGTTGAGCGGAGCGGGCACAACCGCGCTGCGAATCTCTGGCCATTACGACAACTGGTTGTTTGACATCCATATCGACGCCTTGCAGGCAGACTACCATTGGCGAACCCTGCTCGACGGCGAAATTCATTCCCTCTCCGTTGCCAGAATCAATATCAGGGTGGTTGAGGATGGCGTCAGTAAAAAAGCCACGGCAGAGCCGCTGAATCCGGAGGCGCTGGTCAAGATCCTGAACGAACTCAATATCCCTGTCGAGGAGGTCGCCATTGAGCGTGCCAGTCTGGGTGTCCAATGGCCGGGAGGTGGGGCAACCCTGGTGGCTGATGATCTCAGTTTTGACAATAGCGCCAGGGACTTTCGCGGGCATTTCGAACTCCGTGGCGAGGGTGAGGATCTCGGCGGGCTGCCCAGTGTTCGCCTCGAAGTGCCGGGCGCCGCCATTGAGGCTGAGGGTAGCGCCGCCATTGACTGGCTGCCAGCCCTGGCATTTTTTGTCGCAGATGCTGACGGCGAGTTTTTTCGAGGAAATCTCAGCCTGCAAAAACCATCAGCAGCGGACAGCGATGCATACAGGCTGTTATTCGATGCAGCGATAGACCACGCCAATATGGCGACATTGCTCTCGACAATCCCCGGCATACGCCCTGATGTGCTTGATAGCAGGGGTATTGGCAGCGAGGAAAAGCTGCCGATTATCGCTGCCAATGTCGCGCTTCAAGGCTCGGTCAATGTGCCGGAACAAATAGATCTGTCGCATAAGGGCTGGTGGCAGCAGATTAACGCCGAAGCTGCACTTGATGGCCGCATTCACCTTCAGAACCTGCCCCAGCTTGACCTTGTGGGCAGCCAATCAGCGAGCGCCAGCTTCGCCCTCAGGCTGTTTGCCGCCGCCGGAATCTGGTCTTTAACCATGGAAAAACCGGCAATGCTCGAAAGCCAGCTGCAGACTGCGGCTTTTGCCGATGTTGCCGCTCAGCTGGGCTGGTCTGGCGCGGTGCCGGTCAATCTCAGTGTGAACATGACCGCGCCTGGGCAGTTCAATGTCACCCCTGACTCCTGGCTGTTTCAGAGTCCGGCTCTGGACATGAACCTGGCCATTGGCGAGCCGGGTCAGGCGTTGAGCGCAGAAATGGTCATCAATAATCTCCGTATCGACAAGCAAACAGAAGCCCAGCTTTTCGGGATTATTCGAGCACCCTACGCGGGAAAACAACTGCCGCCGCTGAGATTTACGGCAGTCCTGTCTCAACAGCAGGACAATATTGCCGCCAGCGGCAATTTCGATGTTGACGATTGGCAGCTGGAAGGGGACTTCAGGGTGGCGGTCGCTGAAAGTATTGTTGTGGGGGGTAGCGCCAGTTTTGCCAGCCTGGCCACCATTATTGCCTCAGCTGACCGCCTCGGCCTTTATGATGGCGACCTTGAGCTGGTTGCCGGTAAGGCGACGATGAAATTTTCCGCCACCGCCGCGCCGCAGCAAAAAAATAGCGAAGAGGGCGCAATGGCGCTGGGGTTCAAGGTTGACGTTGACGCCACCCATATCGCAGGTCTTGCCAAAGGCCTTGCTTTTGATGGGGTGAACATTCGCGGCGGTGTCGCCAGGAAAGACCTGTGGCGCTCGACCGCCCCCTTTGAGGTTCGTGCCGGGCGGGTCAGTTCCGGTGTCGAGTTGACGGATCTCTTCGCCAAAATTCGCCTTAAACCAAGCCGGGCGTTAAGCAGCAGCCACTGGTCTGTGGACAGTTTTAGTGCTCGGCTATTCTCCGGCACGGTTAAGCTCGCCGAGCCTGCAGCAATTGATGTGCCCTTTGCCGGAAACACTTTGACTATTGAGCTGTCCAAGCTGAAACTGGAGGATATTCTCGCCCTTTATGCCAAGCAGGGCGTCGAGGGCACTGGCGCCATCAGCGGGAAAATTCCCCTTGTTCTCGGCAGCGAAGGGCTGAGTATCAGCGACGGCAGTCTGGAAAGCATTGAAACCGGCACCATCAGGTTTGCCAACGCCAAGGCGGCGGCGCTCGGAAGCAGCAACGAGCAACTGGCGATGACCATGAGACTGCTGGAAAACTTTTCCTACGACCGGTTGCGGGTGACAACGAATTTTGAGCCTTCTGGAAAAATGCTTCTCGGTGTACAGTTGTCGGGGAGAAATCCGGCGGAATTTGATGGCCGCCAGATCAATTTCAATATCAACCTGGAAGAAAACATTTACGATTTGTTCAAGGTATTGCGTCTTACCGATGACATGACCAAAAAACTGGAAAAACGTCTCCAGCAATAAGTGGCATCCCTATAAAGGAAAAGGCTATGAACGGAATAGCAAAAATTTTACTCCTCTGCACAAGCGCTTTTTTGTTGACCGCCTGTACGCCAACGGTCAAAGTTGAGCCGCCCAGCGAGCCTATTACGATCAATCTCAATGTCAAAATTGATCACGAAATACGCATTAAAGTGGACAAGGAATTGGACAACCTGTTTTCAGAAGACAGCGACCTGTTCTAATCCAGATCTGGAGAAATGATGATGAAATTTGCTAAAAATTCTGTATTCGCCGCTTTCAAACTCGGCACCGCAACGGCGCTGTTAATTTTTGCCTCTTCAGCCTTTGCGCTGGATTTGCATGAAGCCAAAGCCCAGGGGCTGCTGGGTGAAACGGCCAGCGGTTATCTCGAACCTGTTGCCGCCAATGCCGAAGCCGCCGCTCTGGCAAAAGAAGTTAACGCACAACGCAAAGCTGAATACCAGCGCATTGCGGCAAAAAACAATATCGCCATTAGCGATGTTGAAGCCTTGGCTGGTAAAAAGGCCATTGAAAAAACCCCTGCTGGCCAGTATGTCAAGGTGGGCGGCCAGTGGCAGAAAAAATAACTCCGGGTTGCGCCCCACAGGCGGGGCGGTGAATGCCGGGATCATTCGCGTCAATTTATGAGCGCGCGGCTGCGCGCAAGGGCGGTGAGCAGGAGCTTGCCGCCCTTGCTGCTGTCAGCCTGAAATCACCGGCGCAACTGGCAAAAATTGACGACAGCCGCTATTTGTCGGCCATGACCAAAGCCATTTTCAGGGCGGGTTTTGTCTGGAAAGTGATCGACAATAAGTGGCCAAATTTTGAAAAGGCATTCTGGAAATTTAATGTCATGCGCTGCGCAATGATGAGTCCTGACGATGTGGAGGCGCTCAGTCGCGACACCAGTATTGTCAGAAATCCACAAAAAATAAACACCGTGCCCGCCAATGCCGCCATGATTCTCGACGCCGCCCGCCAGTACGGCTCCTTTGCCAACATGATTGCCCAGTGGCGCGACGATGATTTTATCGGTTTGCTGGCCTACCTGAACAAGCAGGGCTCAAGGCTCGGCGGCAATTCGGCGCAGTACTTTCTCCGCGAAATGGGCAAAGACGGTTTTATTTTAAGTCGGGATGGGGTTGCCGCGCTTATCGGCGCTGGTGTTGTCGACGCCGAACCGAAAAGCAAAAAAGCCCTGGCGCAGGTTCAGGACGCCTACAACCACTGGCGCCAGGAAACCGGCTTTGGCAATGCCAAAATCAGCCGGATTCTGGCCATGTCGGTGGGGGACTGATCGGGCGAGCCGCTGCGGAAAGGCAGCACAGAGCCGATTAAAACCTTCCCTGTGCCCGGTTGCGATGAGCCGCCTCAGGCCGCCTGTTCCGCTCTCCGCATTGCCGCCTGATTAATGGCGGACAGCACCGCCGCCAGTGACGCCGAAACCGTGTCTTTGTCCAGCGCAGCGCCGCCAATCCGGCGACCATCAATATTCAATTGCACATAGGCTGCGGCCACCGAATCCGTGCCCTCGTCCACGGCGTGTTCGCTGTAATCGAGAATATTGATCTGGCTGCCGCTGTGCTTGATCCAGCCGTTGACGAATGCCGACATGGCGCCCTCGCCTTCACCGCGAATAATCTGCTCGACGCCGTTGACGATGATTCGCGCTTCAATACTGTCCCTGTGGTTGTTGCGGTCGAGGCGATAACCATTGAGCTGATTGCCATTGCTGGTGAAGCGCTCCATAAAAATGCGGTGAATGGTGGCGCTGTCAATTTCACCGCCCTGGGTTTCGCTGACTTTCTGCACCGCCTGAGACAATTCCACCTGCATCCAGCGGGGTATGCTGAGGCCATAATCGCGCTCAAGCACAAAAGCGACGCCACCTTTTCCCGATTGACTATTCACTCGAATCACCGCCTGGTAGTCGCGGCCAATATCCCTGGGATCGATGGGCAGGTAGGCCACTTGCCAGTGTTCGCTGTCTTGCTGAATATGCAGACATTTGCGAATGGCATCCTGGTGGCTGCCGGAAAACGCGGTGTAGACCAGCTCCCCCACCCAGGGGTGGCGGGGATGAACCGGCATGCCGGTGCATTCGCTATAGACAGCGATAATTTGGTCGGGACGGGAGAGATCCAGCTTGGGGTCGACACCCTGGCTATAGAGATTCATGGCCATGGTCACTATGTCCATATTGCCGGTGCGCTCACCATTGCCGAGCAGCGTGCCTTCAATACGGTCTGCACCGGCGAGCATGCCCAATTCCGCGGCGGCCACCGCGCAACCCCGATCATTGTGGGTATGGAGGGAGACAATAATGCTGTCGCGGTGGGAGACATGGGTACAGAAATATTCCACCTGATCGGCAAACACATTGGGCGTGCTGCTCTCCACCGTCGCGGGCAAATTGATAATGCAGGGCTTTTCCGGCGTTGGCTGCCAGACATCAATTACCGCATTGCATACGTCGACGGCATAATCCCATTCGGTGTTGGAAAAGCTTTCCGGCGAGTACTGAAATACCCATTCAGTGTCGGGGTATTTGGCGGCTTCTTCCTTGAGCATGCGCGCGCCCTTGGCGGCAATGGCTTTAATGCCGTCGCGGTTGTCCTGAAAAACCCGCTCCCGCTGGACGGTAGACGTGGAGTTGTAGACATGCACCACCGCCCGTTTGACGCCCTTTAAGGCTTCAAAAGTGCGGGTAATGAGTTCCTGTCGCGCCTGAACCAAAACCTGAACGGTGACGCCGTCGGGAATGCGGTCGTTGTCGATCAGCCAGCGGACAAAGTCGTAGTCGGGCTGGCTGGCGGAGGGAAAGCCCACTTCAATTTCCTTGATGCCGATGTCCACCAGCAAGGCCCAAAGCTTTTGCTTCTGAGACACGTTCATGGGTTCCAGGAGCGCCTGATTGCCATCGCGCAGATCCACGCTCGCCCAAATGGGCGCCTGGGTAATCTGATTGTTCGGCCACTGGCGATTGTGCATGGGCACAGTCTGGGTGGGGCGATATTTGCGGTGGTCAAAGGTGCTCATTGGCTTGCTCCTGGTAATGTAAACGCTGTTGTCTGGTGCTAACCAACCCTGATTGGATTGGAGTTGCCCGCTGCCTTTTATCCTTGTGGGATATGGGGTTGAACAGAACCCTTGTGGGGATGTTGCTTCGAGGGCTGACGTCTGCTGTTTTCAGACAGGGAAAAGTATAGGGGTTTACCCTTGGCAGATGGTTGCGTTTTTATTGCTTAATCACATTATTTTTGATATTAAATTTCACTTTATTTATAAAAATTGAAGTATTATTGCCAATATGTGAATTTTGGAGGCAATAATGAATCTTGATCGCTATGATCGCCACATTCTCGAACTTCTGCAGCGGGAGGGTCGCCTCAGCAACCAGGAGCTGGCCGAGCGTATCGGTTTGTCGGCGTCACCCTGTCTGCGGCGAGTGAAGGCTCTGGAGGAGTCGGGCATAATCAACGGCTACCACGCAGTGGTGGACGCCAAAAAACTGGGGCTTACCCTGATGGCGCTGATCCATATTTCCATGGACAGACACACACCGGAGCGCTTTGCCAACTTTGAAGAAAAGGTTGCCAGCCTGCCGGAAGTCCTCGAGTGCCTATTGATTACCGGTCAGGCGGCGGACTATCAGCTCAAGGTGATTGTCAGCGACATGGATGCCTACCAGCAGTTGTTGCTCAACAAAATCACCCGCATCGACGGCGTTAGTGGTGTTCATTCCAGCTTTGTGATGCGCGCCGTGGTGGATAGAACCGCAGTGACTATCCCCTGACAACTGACTAGGATTTGCCGACCCAAGCCATTACCATCCCCCTAATGAACGCCAATGGATACCCCCGCTTTAATGAATACTGAACGCCACTTGCCGCAAAATCCTGTTAGCCAGCAGCAGAAAAATCTGGTTCAACTGGTTTATATTCTTCAGGCAGCCAGCTTCCTTATTGGTATTTCGGCGATTGCCGCCATCATCGTCAACTACCTGAAAAAAGACGATGTCAGGGGTACCTGGTTGGAGTCCCATTTCCAGTGGCAGATTAAAACCTTCTGGTACGCTGTGGCGGGAATCATTGTCGGTCTTGTGTTGCTGGTGGTTCTTATAGGTGGTCTGGTGCTTTTCGCCACCATGCTATGGGTTATTTACCGTATAGTGAAAGGCTGGCTGGCATTCAATGATGGTAAGGAAATCGCCAATGGCTTCTTTTAATCCGGATTATTGCCACCGTTTTCAGTATCAGTCGCAGGGAGATTTTGCCGTTACTTTTCCTGTCGGCAAGGCGGTTTGCGTGGGCAGAAACTATGCCGACCATGCCGCTGAGCTGAACAATCCCGTTCCCGAAGAGCCTCTGCTGTTTATCAAGCCGGCGACGGCGATGGCGGCGTTTTCAGGAAATCTCAACTTCCCCCGCCGTTTTGCCGCTGCCCATTACGAGACAGAAATGACCTTGCTGATTGGCAAGCGGCTCTGTTGTGCCTCTATCGCTCAGGCCTGGGACGCCATCGCCGGAGTGGGGGTGGGTCTGGATCTGACTTTGAGAGCACTGCAAAACAGCCTCAAGGAAAAGGGTCATCCCTGGGAGCGCGCCAAAGCCTTTGATGGCAGCTGCGTGCTGTCCACCTTTGCCGTGCCCGACGCCACCACCAATCTTCAGAATCTGGACGTACGCCTGTGGCGAAATGGCGAGCTGGTGCAGAACTGCAACACCGGGAAAATGCTGTTTCCGGTACTGCCGCTACTGTGCGAAATCAGCCGCAGTTTTACCCTGGTGCCCGGCGATGTGGTGATGACGGGCACGCCGAAAGGAGTGGGCGAACTCAAAGAAGGTGACAAACTGGTGGCGGAACTGGGTACACTGGTGGCCGCCGAAGCCACCGTAATTCTGGAAAATGACTGAATCGCCCTCAGAACATCCTTTCGACAGACTCTCCCCGGACCTCATTATGGACGCCGTTCAAAGCACCGGACTCTGGTGTGATGGTCGCCTTTTTCCGCTCAACAGCTATGAAAACCGCGTCTACCAGGTGGGCATCGAAGACAGTCAGCCGATCATTGCCAAGTTTTATCGCCCGGAGCGCTGGACTGACGCCCAAATTCTCGAAGAACACAATTTCTGCTTCGAGTTGGTGGCGCAGGATTTGCCCGTGGTGCCGCCACTGGTTATGCCTGGCGATAACGGACAGTCCAGTCTCGGTCACTTCAAAGGATTTCGTTTTGCCCTCTACACCCGCAGGGGCGGGCATGCGCCGGAACTGGACAATCTCGATAACCTCTACACCCTGGGTAAATTTATCGGCCGCATTCATCAGGTCGGACAGGTGCGCCCGTTCACTGAGCGCCCTCGCATTGATGTTGACAATTTTGGCGGTGACTCCGCAGACTTCATTCTCGCCCATATGATTCCTGCGGATCTTCGCGAAGTCTATCGCGGTGTCACTCGGGATCTGCTCCAGGCGATTGGCGAAGCCCTGTCAACCTTGGGGGACGATGACTATATTCGTGTCCACGGCGACTGCCATCCGGGCAATATTTTGTGGCGGGATGACCTGCCCAACTTTGTCGACTTTGACGACGCCCGCATGGCACCGGCGATTCAGGATATCTGGATGCTGCTCTGCGGTGAACGCCACCGTCAGAACGCCCAGTTGGCCGAAGTGCTGGAGGGCTACACAGAATTCTGCGATTTTGACCGCCGCCAACTGCGCTGGATCGAGGCTTTTCGGGCGTTGCGGTTGATGTATTTTGCCGCCTGGCTGGCGCGGCGCTGGCAGGATCCCGCTTTCCCCCGAGTGTTTACCTGGTTTAACACTCCCAGGTACTGGGGGGATCATATTCTGGAGCTGCGGGAACAACTGGCGGCGATGGCGGAAGAGCCTCTGGTGTGGCTTTAGGAATTACGCGCGCCAGATAGTCAGCTGTATCAGTGCAGGCTGTGGCCGCCGTTTTCGCCGCTGTGGATTTCCGGGGTGGTCAGGCACTCCATCTGTTGGAGCTCGTTGTGGAGTTCGGTGAGCATTTCCACTGTGGTGGCGGTAAAGAGCGCGAACTGGCCTTCGCTAATTCCGGCGCCGGTGAGCAGGGTGGCGCCCGCCACCAGCTGGGGCACGGCGTCGTCGACGATATCGACAAAGAGTTTCATGGTCGGGTAATTGCCGTTGAGCTGGCTCATCTCTGCAACCAGGGGCAGCAGTGCACTGGGTCTGATCTGGAATTCGGTGCTCAGCAGCAGCCCCCACTCCTCGACAAAAAGGCGGCTTTCGAGGGCTTCTTCCATCCCCGGCAGGCCGGTGAGGTGCAGGGCGCTACAGTGGTCGCAGCTGTAATGATTGATGCCGAGGTTTGCCAGCCATTGCTTCGCCAGAGGGAGGCTGGCGGTGTGTAAGGTATTCACTATGGGTGTATTACTCTGTCGTGGACATTAATCGTAAAAAATGGAATTGATGTTAATGTCGTAATTAAAGTCGGTGAGAACCCAGTTATCCCTGCCCTTGTAAAAAGTGAGAAACCAGCTGACGCCAGTGACCTCATATTTGACCAGATAGGTAAGCCGCAGCAGGGACTCGCCGGTGAGTTCGGCGCTGAGCAACTCCATGCCGATGGAGGGGCCATAATATTTGATGGTCTGGTTGACCTGACTGTTGTAGCCCGCGGCAAAGGTATCGATTCGGCCTGGAGGAATTGTGGTGTTGGTCTTCATCTTCATCCAGGCTTCTGTAAGATTGCCCTTGCCGATGGCCATTACTATTTCATTGCCGAAATCCCTGGCCTGCTCCGGTGTGGCCAGACCGGCGGCGCTACAGGTAAAGCTGATGCCTGCGGTCAACAGAGTTACCGCCATCACAAACATTCTAAACATTGTCAGTTCCATACTCTGGAGGCGTTGGAGTTTAGCTTCCCTGGTGCAATGTGCCCGTGCAAGTGCCGGTGATTACAACCCCGGGCGGTTAAGGCGGCTATTCTACCAGAGTGCAGCGCCAAGTGTGAGGGCGACCACCGGGCGGCGCGCCATGCCGGAAAAGAGGCCATTTATTCGTCTTTCAGAGCAGATATAATACCGCCCTGAACCCGATCGACAATGGCAATAGTCGCGCAGATGATGCCAGAGGATACCTATTTGAAATCGTCCAGCTTCCACAATTTCGACCCCAGCCGAGTGCCGTCCCCCTGTTATGTCGTTGATGTGGCGGCAGTGGAGGCTAATCTCAAAGTACTGCATCGGGTTCAGCAGGAGAGTGGCGCCAAAGTACTGGCGGCGTTGAAGGCTTTTTCCCTGTGGCGATTGGGTGAGCTGACGGGGCGCTATCTGTCCGGCGCCTGCGCCAGCGGTCTCCACGAAGCGCTCTTGGCGCGGGACGAGTACGGCGGTGAGGTGCATGTGTTTTCCGCCGCCTTTTCTGAAGAGGATCTGCGCGAAATCCTCACCTTTGCCCACCATGTGGTTTTTAACTCCTTTGGCCAGTGGCAGCGCTTTCAGCCACTGTTGCTGGAAGCCAAGCGCCAGCGCCCGCAGCTGAGTTATGGCCTGCGCATCAACCCGGAACACTCCGAGGGCGATGTGCCCATCTACGATCCCTGTGCGCCCTGCTCCCGCCTGGGGATTCCCCTGTCGGAGTTTGACGGCAAAGAGGAACTGCTCGAAGGCATCAGCGGTCTCCATTTTCACACCCTCTGCGAACAGGATTTCCCGCCATTGGCGCGCACCCTCAAAGCGGTGGAAGAGAAATTCGGCCATCTGCTGGCGCAAATGGAATGGGTCAATTTTGGCGGTGGCCATCATATTACCCGCGCCGATTACCAGGTGGATCAGCTTATTGATGCCATCAAGGCGTTTGCGTCCAGATACGATGTCCAGGTTTATCTCGAGCCCGGCGAGGCCGTGGCGATTCACACCGGTGTTTTGGTCAGTGAAGTTCTGGATCTGCCTTTTAGTGGCATGCAGCAGGCCATTCTCGACACCTCGGCCACCTGCCATATGCCCGACACCCTGGAGATGCCCTACAGGGCAGAAGTGTTCGGCGCTGGAACAGCGGGCCAGTTCGAACATCTCTACCGCCTCGGCGGTATGACCTGCCTCGCCGGGGATGTGATTGGCGATTACAGTTTTGAACAGCCTTTGCAGCTAGGCCAACGGCTGATGTTTGACGATATGGCTCATTACACCATGGTCAAAACCACCACCTTCAACGGTATCAACCTGCCAGCCATTGCCCTCTGGGATTCCCGCACCGATGAGCTGGAAGTGATTCGCCAGTTTGGTTATCGGGATTTCAAAGAGAGATTGTCTTGAAAAAATGGCGCTTAAACGCCGACCCTGGCTGTTGTGCGCTCAGTCGAAATAGAGCGCCAACCATACAGATTCGGTGTGCGGGTCTGTCCAGCTGACCCGGTGTTTGCAATGGGCGGGAATCAATAAAAAGTCCCCTGCAGCCAGATCGATGAATTTGTGCTGCTCAAATTCGAGTTGGGCGGCGCCGCTGAGCAGGGTTACCCATTCGTTTTCGTCCTGGTGGTACCAGTCTGTGCTGTGGCCTCTGGAGACAATACGCTTAAGGCGAAAGCGGCGGCCTTGCGCCAGCAGCTCTTCCAGCTCCTCGGGTAGCTGTGTCGGGATGCCGCCAAAAAGGTTGCTCGGAGCGGTCATAAAACACCCAGGGATTCCCAGATATCATCTACGCGCTTTTTGACGGCCTCATCCATGGCGATGGGCTGCCCCCATTCGCGACTGGTTTCCCCCGGCCATTTGTTGGTGGCGTCAAAACCGATTTTGGAGCCGAGTCCGGATACGGGCGAGGCAAAATCCAGATAATCAATGGGCGTGTTGTCGATAATCACCGAATCCCGCCCCGGATCCATGCGCGTGGTCATCGCCCAGATCACATCCTTCCAGTCGCGGGCATTGACGTCGTCGTCGGTGACCACCACAAACTTGGTGTACATAAACTGGCGCAGAAATGACCACACCCCCAGCATCACCCGCTTGGCGTGCCCCGGGTACTGCTTCTTGATGGTGACCACAGCAAAGCGGTAGGAGCAGCCCTCCGGCGGCAGATAGAAGTCGACAATCTCCGGGAACTGCTTTTGCAGCAGGGGCACAAAAACTTCATTGAGGGCGACGCCGAGTATTGCCGGTTCATCCGGCGGCCGCCCGGTGTAGGTGCTGTGGTAAATGGGATCTTTGCGATGGCTGATGCGTTCGATGGTAAACACCGGAAATGTTTCCACCTCGTTGTAATAGCCGGTGTGGTCGCCAAAGGGTCCCTCTTCCGCCATATCGTTGGGGTAAATATGGCCTTCGAGAATAATTTCCGCCGATGCCGGCACCTGCAGATCCGACCCCAGGCATTTCACCACTTCGGTTTTGTCGCCCCGCAGCAGCCCGGCAAAGGCATATTCGGAGAGGCTGTCAGGCACCGGAGTCACTGCGCCGAGAATGGTGGCGGGGTCTGCGCCCAGGGCAACAGCCACCGGAAAAGGTTCGCCGGGGTGTTTGAGTTGCCAGTCGCGGAAATCCAGGGCGCCGCCGCGATGGGCGAGCCAGCGCATAATAACGCGGTTTTTGCCGATCACCTGCATGCGGTAGATGCCGAGGTTCTGGCGGACTTTTTCCGGCCCCCGCGTAACCACAAGCGGCCAGGTAATCAGCGGACCGGCATCGCCGGGCCAGCAGGTTTGCACCGGAATACTGGCGAGGTTAACCGCATCGCCTGCGTGGACAATTTCCTGGCAGGGTGCTTTTTTGACCTCTTTGGCGGGCATATTCAACACCTGCTTGAAGTCGCCGCGCTTGCTCCACAGATCGCGGAGGCTTTTCGGCGGCTCCGGCTCCTTGAGAAAGGCCAACAGCTTGCCCACTTCCCGCAACGCCTCAACGCTGTCCTGCCCCATGCCCAGAGCGACCCGCTCCGGGGTGCCAAAGAGGTTGGTGAGTACCGGCATGGTGGCGCCCTTGACGTTTTCAAAGAGCAGTGCAGGGCCGCCCATTTTCAGGGTGCGGTCGCTGATCTCGGTGATTTCCAGCACCGGGTCAACCTCGGCGCGAATGCGCTTCAGTTGCCCCTGTTTTTCCAGGTAATCAATAAAATCGCGCAGATCGGAGTATTTTGCGGCCACTGTGAATCCCGTTTTGAGGTTTGGCTTGAAAGTGTTGCCAGAACGGCGTCTGAATGCAAGGACAGAAACTGATGGCAAGATCG
>JBFXIU010000008.1:0-38116 GCA_050175615.1 Porticoccaceae bacterium
TGGCGTAAAAGAAAGCCGTGACCAGAGTCCTGGCCACGGCTTCGCGCTTTGAAACTAGACCCCGGACTTCAGGCCTACTCCCTGATTGCCGGATTAAACCCTGTATGCGTCACTGACGAGCATGTCATCAATGGAACCTAGCTTAGCTTTGTCCGGATCGAGGCCATTGGCGTTAAACCAGATTCTTTCCCTGGTCGCCTGTTTTTCGCCATAATTAAGCACCAATTCCGATAACGCTGCCTTGAAAGCGGCACTGCCATCGACATAACAGGCGTTGATCAGATTATCGACCAGATTGCCAATGGCAATGGTGTGTTTATTGATACCACTGGGGGTCAAGGGCAGTTCCACCGGAATACCCCCAAGTGCTGCCGTCAGGGCATCTTTTGCGTTCTGGGTTTGCTGCCCACCATCGGCTATTGCTGCCAATTGACTGGCCAACGACCTCATGTTGTCAAAAGATCCCCGCTCAAAGAGATAGGCTTTATCCCACTGGGTGTTGAGCATTTTGAGATGCCCCACCACAAGCGCCGCCTGCTCCTGGGCGAGGCCATTTTCAGGGTCAATAGCAGGCGCGATGGTTTTTTCCACCGCCTTTATCAGGTTGTTAATTCGATTATCGATATCAGGTAGCATGTTTTTGCCCTCTTATCAGCTCTACCATTTGATCCAAAAAGACAGCACCGGCAGAGCCGAGCCAGGTAATTAACACATCTTGATGACTGTTGCTGTTTTGACCCGCCATGATAGCACTGCCGAGATCCATAATGGCACACTTCCAGGCGTTCATTACTTCATAGTAACGCAGGGTTTCCGGGTTGATGGTGCGCCCTGAGAGCCGCTGGTAGTCGTCGAGGAATTTGTCCCTCGGCATCAGGTTGCAGACCAGAAACTCGCCCTTGTCATTCCAGCCGCCAAAGAGCTTTTGTAAAATCCAGGCGATGTCTTCATGGAAATCGCCAAAATGTGCCAGCTCCCAGTCGAGGATGGTGGTGATTTTCCCTGAAGGCTCCTCAAACATAAAGTTGCCAAGGCGATAATCGCAGTGCACCAGGCAGGGGGCTTCACAGACAGGGGCGTTTTCCCGCAACCAGTTTTCCACCAGTGTGACCATGGGCACAGGCTCGACCTTGTCTTGCGCCCAGGTCAATGCCCAGTCATTGAGCTGGTAGAGCGCCGCCTCGTTGGTGTTGGCCCTGGGAATCACATAGGTGCTGAGATCCTTGTTATGCCAATCCGTCCAGGAATGTATTCTGGCCAGGTTTTCGACAAACTGGGGGGCGAGCAACTCAGTGTAACGACCATAGTTGGAGCCTATGCCTGAAACCCCAGTAATGGAGGGATCTGTGGGCTTGGTGACGCCGGGAACAAATTCGATCAGCAGCCCCGGCTGCCCCAGATACTCACCCTCGGGATCGACATCGAACACCGGCGGCACCGGCACCACATCGGCAACGGCGCGAAGAATTTGCGCCTCTCTCAACCGGCAGGTTTCGTTGATGCCTTCCAAGGGATCCATGCGTAGAATATAACGCTTTGGCTCTGGAGCCTGGTCGTGAGCCAGCCAAAATGCAAACTGCTCTTTGGACGCGCCACCGGTCATGCGCTTTAAGCCGCTGATCTGCATATTTTTGAAACCCCGGGCGCTGAACAATCGCAACAAGGCTGCCTCAGCCTCTTCATCGGTGCGGGGGTAATAGGGGCCATCCTTGCGTTTGGCCGCTTTTCTTTCCGTAATATACTGGACTCTAGGTTCAATCAATGACATGTGTTAAAGCCTTGTAAACAATAAACTCTGCAATCATTTGTTTGTCAGTTGCCGTTACCGCGCCAGGGGAAGCTGAAACCCAGCTCGCTCATACCGTAACCCACGGTGCCATCCGTCAATCTGTATTCCATCATCTGTTCGATAAAGTTGAAGGAATCGTAGGGAAACTGCCAGCGGAATAAAGGCTTTCCGGTAAACTCCCATACGCGACCCAGTTCGTCAGTGAGCTTCCAATGGGAGTGCTTCAATGTCATCTCGTCTTCTTCATAGGTGATGGTTTCTTCCACCTTGTCGATGGTCAGCCAGCGCTCGCCGTCGTGAAGAATTTTCTGGTAGCTGTCGCCCTTTTCGGTAATGCCATGAACCGCCACGCAGGCCATGCCATTATCAAAAATCGGCCAGGCCAGGCGATAGTGAATCAAACCCGTCCAGTTGCGCGGCCCAACGCTGATATCCCGAAACCCTTTGTCATCAATACTGATCACTTCCCCGGTTCTCAGCTTGATATCGCCTTTAACGTTACAGAAACCTTCCGGGTGAACATAAGTGAGTTCTTTTGCGATGGCGTCATCGGGGCCGTTTTTACTCAGGGCTACGCTGTCACCCATGGGATGGATGAGATCCCACTCCAATTCAGCATGAAAATCTTCTGCTTCCACTTTAACAATGGCTGTTTGCAGGGGCTTTGTCGCCTTCATGGTAATACCAGCGACAGTCATACCGGGATCGAGGCGATCATCGGTATAGGGCATATTCATGTTAAGGCGGGTAAACAGGGGTTTACCGTCGCGAAAAAAGATGGCGAAGCAATTAATCTCTTTCATATTTTCAAGGACACCAATACGAAAAAAACCGCCGGTCTTCTGTTTGCGATCATAAAAATTGAAATAAAAGCTCTGATTCCACTTGGGAATATCGGGATTGGGAATATAGCGCTCTATATTTTCCGACATGTACTCAATGGTAAGTTGGGTCATTCTATACCTCGTTTTCATTAAATGTTAAAAAAACAAATAAAACTTGTGCTTAAACGGGGCCAGCTTTAACTTAAAGCGAAACCCTGTTAACGCCAATACCAATTTATTCGACTGCGAATCAACAGCAAGCAGTCGGACAACGGTAACATTCGGGCTTTTAATCTGAAGCTTCAAAATTTCTGTACCGCTGGTTTTTATCAACAAAATTATTGCCACCCAAAGTGGGCTTTTAATTAGAAAGAATAATGGCCTGGCTCTGACGGCTTGCGCCGTCTTATTTGTCAGACGCCAAGACTAAAGCCCATCCCCGACAGTCAAAATCCAACCGCACCTACCAGTCAAAAATTATACATAAGCCTGCCATCATCCTATCACCAAATAACAGTATTTCCACATTTATTTTTAACCATGACAGTAGAGCAATGAAAAATCAACTATCCAAAAGCATCGACATTTACACCTACCTCCGAGTATAGTCAAACCCCACAAACCGATCGTTCACAAGCCATAACTAGCCGTAAAAATAGAAAACAAAAAAACTATACATCTCAATAATATAAAACAATAAAACAATATTTTTTAATACTAATTATTGGCAGTCACCATAGAAAAATACCTCTATCCGCACTCAGAAAACTGGCATTCAAAAAGATATAAAGCCATTAAAAGCCAAGCCAAACAGAGCCAAAAAATAAGAAATTTTACCTCTTCATCAACTGAGGATTAAATCAAAAATATAACGCTCGATCTAAAATAAAACATAGACAAAACAGTATCTTCTGAAAATCTTGGGCGCGCCCAACAAAAAACCAACAACCACTGCCCACCCGTAAAAAACAGGTATCGAACTGGAGAGATTATCACGCCACTTTACTGCTCTGATTAAATCTCCACTCCGGCCAGGTCGAGGACAAAATTCCTGTGCGGCAAGGCATTAATCAGAGATTCCTCAAGACAGGCTTAATTACTTTATTTGTGACCATGGTGTTAAAAAATGACGTAAATACGTCTATTCCATAATCCATCATTGCCACATACCATGGCACTTCCTCCAGGTTGCAGATTTGATAGTTTCTGCAAGGCGGAACAGTTATTTAGCTATTAGTTATAAACAAAAAATTGATAACCAAATTAAATCTTGTCGTTTCAACTCTTTTAAGTATGAAGTGAGACCACGACTTAGGCGCACCAAGACTTAAACAATCACAAAAGGAAACACATATGAACATCACAAAAACTAAAATGTCTATAGCTGTGGGCATAGGCGCATGTTTATTATGCTCCAATCAAGTCTTCGCAGCCATGGCCCTGGAAGAAATCATTGTTACAGCCAACAAGCGCTCAGAAAGTGTAAATGATGTAGGCCTGTCGATTTCTGCCCTGGGCGGCGAAAAACTGGCGGAACAAAAATTGACATCTCTTGAAGAAATATCTTCTGCGATTCCTGGCCTTGTGTACTCTGCCAGCACTGCCAACACCCCTATTTTCACGCTTCGCGGCATTGGCTTTAACGAACAGACTCTGGGGGCATACCCGGCCACCAGCCTGTACCTTGACGAAGCACCTATGCCGTTTCCGGTACTTGCCAGCCATACTTCCTATGACCTTGAGCGAGTTGAGGTTCTGAAAGGACCACAGGGCATTCTTTTTGGTCAAAACTCCACCGGAGGCGCTATTAACTTTATTGCTGCTAAACCTACAAATGAGTTCGAAGCAGGTGGTGATCTGAGTTATGGACGCTTTGATAAAATGGAATTTAATGGCTTTGTGAGCGGACCGCTATCTGACACCGTCGCCGCAAGACTAGCTGTCACTGGCGTCAATGCCGACGAATGGCAAAAAAGTTCAAGTCGGGATGATGAAAATGGCGCTGAAGAATATTTTGCAGCACGTCTGACATTAACATTTGAGCCAACCGACACCTCCCGTTATTTAGTCAATATTAACGGCTGGAATGACCAGTCCGACCCTCAAGCCCAGCAATTGGCCGCCATTAACCCGCAAATTTCCGGAGAAGCAGCTGGCGCCAACTTGGAAACCGTATTGGCGCAAACTCTGACCCAAGAAGATACCCGTGCTGCAGACTGGTCTCCTGATATCAACCCATCTGGCGATCGTGACTTTTACCAGTTTATTGCTCGAGGAGATTGGGATCTGGCAGATACTATGACATTGACTGCTCTGACAACCTATCAAGACTTCGAACAAAATCAGCGTACTGATGGCGATGGCACCTCTTTGGTGCTATTCGATCTCTCTCCGATTCAGGGAGAAATCGACACTTGGATTACAGAAATTCGTTTAGCAGGCAATACCGATGCTATGAAATGGGTGATGGGCGCCAATTACGAGGACAGCAACACCTACGAGAGCGAAATCCTTAACTACAGAGACTCGACCAACACAAACCCTGCCAATCTTTTCATCAATACTTCAGGTATTGCTCTGGAACAAGAAATTTCCAACTATGCTATTTTTGGCAACGTGGATTATGATCTGACAGAAAACCTTACAGTAAAGCTGGGAGCTCGCTATACGGATTCAAGCATTGATGTAAATAGCTGTAATTTTGCGCCCGCCAATGATCCATTAGCGGTAGATGCTGGGCAGGGTGCTAACGTTGCAACGCTATTTAATGCTTTGGGGGACTTGCTTAATGGTGGTGATGGCGATTTTTCCAATGGACTCGCCGTCCCATTTGACATCATAGGGATGAATGATTGTTATACGCTTAATGATAGCGCCCTTCCCGGTGATGCCTATGTTCAGAGCCTGGAAGAAAACAATACCTCTTGGCGAGCAGGTCTAGACTATGCATTAAATGAAAATACACTGGTTTACGGAAATATTTCAAAGGGCTATAAATCAGGCAGCTTTCCTGCCCTTGCTGCGGCTAACTTCTTCCAGCTCGATCCCGTTACCCAAGAATCTGTATTATCCTATGAGGTGGGCTTTAAATCATCATTGCTCGACAGCAGGGTGCAACTTAATGCTGCTGCTTTCTACTATGAGTATGAAGACAAGCAGCTGAGAACCAAAACTCTGGACGACGTTTTTGGCCTGTTAGATGTTTTGGACAACGTCCCTGAAAGTGAAATCTTTGGTTTCGAAGCAGATATTACCGCTCAAATTACAGAAGGACTACGTTTGAGCGGCGCTATCACCTATTTGGAATCAGAAGTCAAAGACTACAGCAATGGTATTGGCTTTAACGGCGAAACCAATGTAGATTTTAGCGGTGAGCCTATCCCGTTCACTCCAGAGTGGACTTATAGCCTGGATGCTGATTACAGGGTTTTCTTGGCTTCAGGCGGCGAGGTTTTTATGGGTGTTAATGTCACAGGCCAGTCTGACTCGGAAGCCGCTTTTGGCGCGAGTATCCTGACCCTGACACCAGAGCAATTTAGCGCCGGAGCCCAAGTCATCAAATCTGACTATAACGTGATGGACTCTTATGCGGTATGGGGCGCTCGACTGGGTTACGAAGACAAGGACGGGCGCTGGAAAGTCATGCTTTGGGGCAAAAACCTGGCTGACGAATATTACGTCACCAACCTGATTGCCTCTTCCGACACCACAGCACGTTTTGTTGGTCGTCCCCGCACCTACGGCATCACAGTTGGATACACCTACTAGGTAATAAACGCGTATTCTATTAGATCCAGTTACTACAGGGTACTATCTTTGCAACGATAGTACCCTTTTATTTTATAAGATCTCTGAAACAAACCACCGTAGAGCCCCCTCGCCACAAAATTACCAATACGTCCTCTTCCCTTCACAATCCGGGGATTACCAATTAATCAGGCTCTTTGTTGCTACCCTTACCTCTAGCCGATAATTGCCCGAACCCAAGCATGCGCACCAGGAACTGCACTATAGTCGCGAGCAGGCCATGGACAAACAAGAATAAAACCATTTAAATTAATACGTTATGGGAAATAGACAATATTTTCCTGACAAAATCCTGTTGTAATAATTCCCCCAGGGAGCCATAATGAAAAAATATAACACAAAAATTAAACAATGATTTGACGGCTGATTCGGCAGCGCTCGGTCGCGCCACTGTTTACAGGGGAAATCTTGTATGACCACTTATAGCTATGATCTGGCCAATACTTCCTACGCACAGCAGATCATTCATCGTTCAAAGGCGAGCGGGGTTTCTCTATTTTTATTTAACAATCGCCTTCAAAACGAACAAGCTATCACATTTATCCATCAATGGAATACACCTTACAAAGCTATAGAGCTATATCGTAACGGCCTTTTTCGCTTTGACTCTAATTTGCCCCACGAAGCGCTGCCACACCGCCTCGGCGCTCGCTATGTCACCAGTAAAAACAAACGTCTCAACGGCAATGGCGCCATAATTACCAAAGGCAACAAAAAGTACTGGGAAACCCTGAGTAATTTTGGCTACGACCAAACTGCCGCCATGGTACAGTCCATTTCAACCGATATTTATATGGTGATTGGTCTGCATTTAGTGAATCCCAAATACAACCTTGATGTGGATAAGTCACTTAGCTTGTTGGAGTCCTGGATCAGTGAAAGTTGCGACTACATCATTGGCGAATCAGTCAGCAATTTTCAGTGTGCACTTTCGCATAATGCGTCAGCTTCCACCTTTCAAACTACTGCTGAAACCTTGACCAAACGCGAGTTTCAGGTGGTTTGCGAGGTATTAAAGGGCAAGAGCAACAAGCAAATAGCCGCCACCCTAAAAATGTCTGAGCATACCGTAGACAACCACCTTCGCCGCGTCTACAGGAAATTCGGTGTCCACAGCAGAACAGCCTTGGCCGCCGCCGTGAATAATCAACCACAGCAGTGAACATAACAAGACTATACTTGTTCGAAAAAACACCTGTTCACGCTATTAAATAGATGATTCTGATATATACGTGAAACACCGCCATATAAAACCAATATTAGCGATATTTCGAGCAATCTACTTTGAAATCCACCGAGAAGTGGGAACGAAAAAGGGCAGAGACCAGTTAATTCGACAAATTCTGCAAATTAAATGACCCCTGCCCACCGCCAACTCACTACTAGTAAGTATAACCCACAGTAACGCCATAGGTTACCGGACGACCGGCAAATCTGGCAATGGTGTCAGATGAGGGTATGACTGAAGTCCAGTAGTATTCATTGAGGACGTTTTTACCCCAAAGCATGACTTTCCAGGACTCATCAGCAGACTCCCAACCCATTCTCAGATCGAGAATCTTGTAGCTGTCGATAAGGTAGGGATACTGCTGTGCAGTCCTGTTGACCCCTTCATTGTCAAAGGAAAGACGGTCACCACCAATAGCTGCATCGACGTCATCCTGGCCGCGCAGATTGCCGCCGAAGAAGATCTCGGCGCCAGTGCTCAAGGGTATACGGTAATCCGCGCCCACCGTGTAGCTGAACTCGGGCGTGAACGGCAGACGATCGCCGCTAAAGTCTTGATCCATGTTGCCGAGAATATCGGTACCAAAGTACTCCTTAACCTCAGAGTCCAGTAAGGTTGCCGTCGCTGTCAGTGTCAAACGATCTGTTGCCTGCCAGGTAATATCCGCTTCAAGGCCTTTGATTTCAGACTCGGGCACATTGATAAGAGTGTCGAGAATGCCGAAGATCGGGTCAAAGATCTTGCCGCGAACCTGCTTGTCTTTATAGTCGTAAAAGAATGCAGCGCCGTTAAATTGAACACTGCCATCAGCCAGGGTCGCTTTAAAACCCGCCTCATAGGAAAGGTTGGATTCCTGGGTTACAGGATAAAGCGCAATTTCCTGGGCTGCTGCCAGCGCAGGATAACTACCGGTTTTATAACCCTTGGACACATTCACATAGGTCAGTATGTCTTCATTGAGCTGATAGTCGAAACCAACACGCCAGGAAGTGTTATCTTCAGATAACTCATCAACAAACACATTGCCTGTTTCACCGGCAGCGTTAAAGGTATAGCACTGACCAAGGGGGCGATTGTAGTCAATCTGGTCAATGGGAACGCCTTCGTAAATCAACTGCTCAAGAAAGCTAAACAACTCGAGAGTATTTCCACCCGGGTCGGAGTAACCACAGTTGGTGGCGTCAATGGTAGTATCGGTATAGCGGGCGCCGGCTCTCAGCGTCAAACTGTCGGTTGCTGCGTATTCCACGTTGCCAAAGAAGGCGTAGGACTCAATTTCCTGATCCAAGTCAACAGCACTGTGGTTGATCCACATATTGCCAGCGTTGTAGGTGGAGTTGTGGAAATAGCGCAGATCCTGGCGCTCAAAGGTATCAGTGCTATCGTAGTTGGCGCCGACAATCCAGTTCAGTTTATCGGTATCACCCGTCAGACGCACTTCGGTGTTGAAGGATTCCACATCGCCTTCGATATTTTCCAGATCGAAGCCAACCCCGGCAGAGCCGTCACCGTCAGTGGCAAGCTGTTGCGTATAGTCCGTGTAGGTGGTCAACCAGGTAAAGACCATATCCTCATTGAGATCGACATCAAGACGGACAATGCCCTGCATAAACTCCCGGTCGGCATAAGGCTGGATACCATCATAAGGGGCAATGCCCTCTTCAGGAATACGCACATTCGCAGGAGACCAATCAGCAGCGCGGGCAGTAAAAGGCACAAAAGGCGCATTTAGCTGTTCAGGCTTTACTGTGCTTGGCACGTTCGGCCTTACCGCAGCAAGCTGTTGCGCCTGGGGGTCGGACTTGTCAGTCCAGCCATTGAGATTAACGTTTACGCGAACATCATCGGTGGGTTGGAAATCAAACAGCAACCTGCCAGCAAAGTACTCCTCCTCGCCATTCTCATCATCTCTGGTGACACTGTACTGCCAGTCATCGGAATTCACCGACGTAAAGGCAAAACGGGCAAGGAGCTTTTCGCTCAAAGGCCCACTGACAAAACCATTGGCTTCCACTTTATTAAAGCGGCCATAGCTAAGATCGGCACCAGCTTCAAAGGTATCTGTAGGTTTTGCGGCAATAAAGTTGATGGCGCCAGCGGTGGAGTTCTGGCCAAACAGGGTTCCCTGAGGGCCTTTCAACACTTCCAGGCGCTCCAGGTCAAACGCGGTGTGCATTGCCAGTGTCGGGAACGGCAATGGCGCTTCGTCAATATACAAGCTGGTGGAAGGGTAAACACCCAGCGAGCTCTCATTGAAGCCCACCCCACGAAGGGTAAAGATAGGCGTATTGGTGGTACTTGGCGAAAACACCAGGCCGGGAACAGCGGTAGAAATATCTTCCAGAGAGGTTAATCCCTGATTCTTGATCTGATCCCCGGAAAGCGCCGCAATCGACATACCTACATCATTGATACTCTGTGAGCGTTTTTGTGCGGTTACGATAACCTCTTGCAGCTGGGCAAAGGCAGAACTCGTAAACAACGCTGCCGACCCCAGGGTTACCAAAGCCGCCAGAGGCTTAATGTTTTTTGAAAGCATAAAAGTTACTCCCGTTATAGTGATACTTAGACTTATGTCTTTTTTGATATAAATATTTTGATCTGCTCAAAATCAGCACCTAAATGGAGATCATTTAGATCACAGAACAGCTATGCCCGCCAGCTTCTGAACAATTATCGCAACAAATACGAACGCCCAGCGTAGAAGGCTGTGGAAGCTTAACATAATAAAATGCCATATTCCTACTTTTATTCGGGTAAATAACAACAATTCATTGCCGCAAAGCAAAGACGGCGTTCACCACGGTCGCACCCCAGGAAAACACAACAAACAAAATATTTTATTTTAAAATCAATAAATTAAAAATTACAATTGATCGACAAACACAAAATAATCCCGCCTATCGGGCAATAGCGCAAAAAATTGACCCAGCAAGAACTATAAGCATCCCGCCCACAAAACATCAAAAACTCGAATTATTATTAATACCATCGAATAATGTCCATTTAACGCTCAGCTTCAACAGACGAACCAGAATCGAATTTATAGCAAACCACAGCTCAGCTACAAGATAGCGCTGCCGGTTTGACAGCAGTCGCCCTTGAAAATTTTGATCTCTCTCTTTGCAAAAGAACAACGAAGTGCTGCCATTAGCGGCATATTGCCACCGCCAGACATGGGGCGTACAACGACTAGAAACTCGA
Source organism: Porticoccaceae bacterium (assembly GCA_050175615.1). GTDB lineage: Bacteria > Pseudomonadota > Gammaproteobacteria > Pseudomonadales > Porticoccaceae > CAYXXZ01. The sequence goes on from JBFXIU010000008.1 coordinate 10,853, forward strand.
GACTGCCTGCTGTACTCCGCCACCAACAAGGCTCCAAAAATCATTGAATATCATTGATTTTCAGGGAATTTTCACCGATCTCTCTTCATCTTGGCGCAACGTGACGCCGCATGGATGGGGGAGGCCATCTCATAGGGCTAGGGAAAAGACATGGGAGGACAAAACGCAGCTCTGGCGCCAACCCACCCGGAAAAGCTAAGGCCGGGTATAAAAAAAGCGGAGCCAACCAGCTCCGCCTTAAAAATCCATCAGAAATAATACGGCAGAATCAGTCCCCCACCTCTTCCACTTTAGCCTCAGCGGACAGCTTCTCTGTTTTCGGCTTGTCAAGGAGTTCAGCGCGAATTCGCGCTTCCAACTCAGAGGCCACATCAGGGTTAGTGCGCAAAAACTCACAGGCATTGCTTTTACCTTGGCCAATCTTATTGCCATTGTAGGCATACCAGGCACCGGCCTTATCCACCATTCCCAACTTGACACCATAATCGATCAGCTCGCCAAGGCGGTTAATACCCTGGCCGTAGAGAATCTGAAACTCGCACTGCTTAAAGGGGGGCGCAACCTTGTTTTTAACCACTTTGACTCTGGTTTCACTGCCGGTGACCTCTTCCCCTTCTTTTACAGAGCCTGTGCGGCGGATATCCAGACGCACGGAAGAGTAAAATTTGAGCGCGTTTCCGCCCGTTGTGGTTTCAGGATTGCCGAACATCACGCCAATTTTCATGCGAATCTGGTTGATAAAGATAACCAGGCAATTGGCATTTTTGATATTACCGGTCAGTTTACGCAACGCCTGGGACATAAGGCGCGCCTGGAGCCCCACATGGTGATCGCCCATATCCCCGTCAATCTCCGCCTTTGGCGTCAAGGCTGCTACTGAATCCACCACCAGTACATCCACTGCCCCTGAACGCACCAACATATCGGCAACTTCAAGCGCCTGTTCTCCCGTGTCCGGCTGGGAGATCAATAGATCGTCGACATTGACACCGAGCTTTTCCGCATACTGGGGATCCAGGGCGTGCTCGGCATCGACAAAGGCGCAGGTACCGCCCAGCTTTTGCGCCTGGGCAATTACCGACAGCGTCAGCGTGGTTTTACCGGAAGATTCAGGGCCGTAGATCTCGACGATACGCCCTTTGGGCAGACCGCCTATACCCAGCGCCACATCGAGCCCTAGAGAACCGGTGGAGATGCTGGGCATGACAACATGCTCACGATCTCCCATCCGCATCACTGTTCCTTTGCCAAACTGGCGCTCAATCTGGCTCAGAGCCGCTTGCAGTGCTTTTTCCTTGTTGGCATCCATGGGGTCTACCTCTCGCTGTATTTTTACTGTTGAATAAGATTTTGTGGAGCTTACCGGAAAACCATTTAACTGTATAGCTATCCAGTAATTATACTTGACGTACCCGTACACAGAACTTTACAGTGCCGATGATCATTATCGAATGCTTGTGTGCAGACGTCGTTCCTTAATGTTATAACGTGAACATAGCATTATGAAAATTGAGGGAAAGCGCTCGCAAAAAAGACGCAATGTTGTTAAGTCGCTGTACTTTGCGTAATGCTTTCGCAAGGCGTTGCATTATCAGGATTGTAGGATATATCCTACAAAAACATGCGTTTCGTCTGAAATTTTTGCTTTTTATCAATATTCACGGGTAAAAAGATTACAAATACCATCGAAATAATGTATAAATCGGGCGTACGAGATATGGTATAGAAAGCGCAAGCGGGCTATAGGATAGTGTGGTCTTGCACTTTTTTGTGTCAAAATTTAGCCATATGGTTTAAGGAGTTTAACTTCATTGGAGGGCGTTTTATGAGACAACCTGCTGAACAAGGGTTTAGCCAAAGAGTGGCTGACTTAAAAAGTCGCGGGCTTAAAGACATCAAGTTTTATCCTGGCATAATCAGCGAAACCGTGCCTGAGCAGTTCTGCGCGGAAGCTAATCGCCTAATTGATGTTGTAGAGCAAGGCCGTGGCAGAAAGTTGGTTTTTGGCGATTCCAAAAAGAAATAAACCTTCGTCATTTACTTTTTCGAGAAAGCACGCTAATTTAGCGTGCTTTCTTTTTTGTAGTCGCGGAGCTAGTTGGTAATGGAAAAAGCACAAGGACATGATAGCTGTGATGATTGGTTTCTGGAATTAATAGATGTCGTCTCTAAAGCCGACTTTATCAGAACAAAATATCGACAGGTTTCTCTAGACGAGCCTGTTTATTCGGTAGATGACTATCTTGAAATAATTTCTCAGATTACAGGCTACGAACTCCTAGTAACTGCTGAAAAATGGCAATCATTCCATATTAGAGGGGGTTGCCTTAATTTTGATAATCATATCGCTAAAATTCCTGTGGCAGAACATAAGGAGCACGACGCTGATAATGGCGTTTCGCTTTGTGAACAGCGCTTTATCACTATTAAAGAAGCTGGGCAGTTAGTTATTGACGATGACGATTCTTACATAGATGAAGACTGCAAAGGATTTGTCGAAGATATACTTTTCGATAATGAAGCAATAACCGATTTTCGCAAGCCCGGGCGTTCAGATATTTTTTACGGCAAAATATTCGCGATGGAGCTTCTGTTTCCATGGGAATACAGAGATAAAGCCATAAAGGATATGGACTCTAAAAGCAGAACAAGCCTTGAAATTGCCACAAAGTTCATGATTCCTGAAAAAGAATTGATTTGGTTTTTAAGTGATAGGATGCACCCTGCCCTTGAGCACATACATGCTGTGTACGAGAGTTTGGTGGCAAAAATGGAAGAGAAGTATACCAATCCAAATTAGCATCAAAGCATTGAAAAGCCCGCTATTTGGCGGGCTTTTCGGTTGTGTGGCTAAGAATCCCCATAGCTCTATCAAAAGCAGAGCCTGATTCGTCAGATTCGAGTTCTTTGGCAGTCTCTATAAACCGCCTTGACTGCTCTTTATCGTCTTTTTTTTCCGTATCGGGTTTTTCGGGTTGGTTCTTCATGGATTAACCGTTTGGTAAGTGAGTCTCTTGCCGACTACGCCAGCCAGGAGCTTGTCGGCTCGCTGCTGGTCGGTAACGTGAAGTGCTTGCCTGTGATTGTAGCGGAAGTCGAATTCAGCAAGATAGCGGTTCAGGTGGTGGTGGGCACAGTGCTGGTAAGTTCCTCTCATACCACGCTTGAACACTGAGAAGTAGTTTTCTACGGTATTAGTATGGAACTGAGGATTATCCTTCTGCACATACTCACCGATGGAATGATTAACAGTATGGTGAGCAGCAAAACCTTCGCCTATCTGCCTATAGAATGCCGCTTGGTCAGTCATTAATTGCGCTTCACGGGACAGGTTGGCCTCAACAATAGGTTTCAGACTGTTGATTGACACCTTATCGACCACAACAGATCGTGCTTGTTTGGTATCTCGGTCAACCAGGGCAAAAATTTTACGCTTCATGCTGATGAATGAGCCTTTGCCGAGACTGGCCGGGCGGTTACCCATATAGGTTTCATCGGCCTCAACCAGGCCGCCATTGCTGCCAAATGGAGTGAATTCGGTGCTTTTCATGGCTTCGCGGATACGGTGCCCCATAAACCAAGCAGTTTTCAGTGTGACGCCAAGGGTTCGGTGAAGCTGGTTGGCGCTAATGCCCTTTTTGCTGGAAGCGATCAGATAGATAGCTTGCAGCCACAGGTTCATTTTGACATGGCTGGATTCGAAGATAGTCCCGATTTTGACGGTGAAAGGCTTGCGGCATTCGTAGCACTTATAGGTGCCTATACGAGTACTGTCTCCGCCCATTTTGCCCACGCGCTCGACGCCTTTACAGCGAGGGCATACAGCGCCATTAGGCCAAAGTTTTGACTCTACAAATTCGTAGGCCGCTTCTTCGTTATGAAAGTATGGTTTTGATAGAATGCTCATTACAATAATCCTCAAGGAATGGATTTATTGTAGGCTTGGCGTCTGGGTACGTCAAGTATAATTACTGTATAGCTATACAGTGTTTTTGGCATAATTAATTACACCATCCAGCGCGGTAATAACAGCCTGTTCTCGCACCTCACCCCGATCACCTAAAAACTGCTGTCGTCTGGTATGGGAAGAGCCACCTTTGAGCGCCCAGCAGAACCAGACTGTACCCACCGGTTTTTCCTCGCTGCCGCCATCGGGGCCGGCGATACCGCTTACTGCGACAGCAATATCGGCACTTGCGGCCACCAGAGCTCCCTCAGCCATTTCGCGAACCACCTCCTCGCTAACGGCACCGAACTGCGCCAAAGTGGATTCCCTAACACCCAGCACTGTCTGTTTGTGGCGGTTCGAGTAAGTGACAAAGCCTGCGCCAAACCAGGACGAACTCCCTGGAATAGCGGTAATGGCCGAGGCAACCCCTCCACCAGTGCAGGATTCGGCACAGGTGACCTGCCAGTTTCTGGCAATAAGGATAGTTCCCAGGGCGCCTGCGAGTTCTACCGCTGTTTTGTTCATGACCAAAGAGCCTCATTGTCAAATTGACTCGGTGACTAAGGTACGAAAGAGAGGGCTCAACTGCAAGCTTAAGAAGCTCGGTATTAATGATGCGTCTATACGACTATAATTTTGCCCGATCCAGCTCAAGCAAGGCTGAATGCGTCTCAAAATTACCGGAACTCTGTCGTTGTCAATTTCCCTTCCCTATTACGATGTTATTGTCCTGGGTGCCGGCGCGGCCGGCCTGTTCTGCGCCTTAACTGCAGGGCAACGCGGCCGCCGTGTGCTTGTTATCGAGAAAGCCAACAAAGTCGGCAAAAAAATTCTCATGTCCGGTGGTGGCCGCTGCAACTTCACCAATCTGGCCATTGAAGCTGGCAACTATATTTCCGAAAATCCACATTTTTGCAAAGCTGCCTTAAAACGCTTCACGCAATGGGACTTTATAGCTCTGGTGGATCGCTACGGTATTCCTTATGAAGAGCGCAAACACGGCCAGCTGTTCTGCAGGGATTCCGCCAGGGATATCCTCAATATGCTCCTTGAAGAGTGTCGTCGTGCAGGGGTAGAAATTCGGACTCACTGCGAGCTAATCAAGATAGCCCATATGCCACAAAACAGTGGAGGGAAAAACTACAGAGTTAATATTTCCCAACAAAAACAATCTGTTGACATTGATTGTGAGTCTCTGGTGGTTGCCACGGGGGCGCTGTCGATTCCAACCCTGGGCGGCAGCGGCATAGGATACGATATAGCCCGTCAGTTTGGCCTTGACCTCGTAGAGCAACGCGCCGGGCTTGTTCCCTTTATGTTCAGCGATGCGCTAAAACCCATTTGCGAACGCCTGTCCGGCCTGGCGCTGGAGGTGGAAGCCAGCTGCAACGACCGCTCATTTCGCGAGAACATGCTGTTTACTCACCGCGGTATCAGCGGGCCAAGCATATTGCAAATATCGAACTATTGGCGCGTCGGCGATGCTGTGTCCATCAATTTGTTGCCCGGTGTGGATGGCGCCGAATGGTTGGCTCGGGAAAAGCACAAACAGGGCAAAGTCTTGCTCAGAACCCTGCTCCATCAACATCTAGCAAAAAGTCTGATCATCGAATTACAAGCACTCTGGTGGCCAGAGTCGGCGGAGAAATCCCTGGCAGAGTTCAGTGACAGACAACTTCACCTGCTGGGCAACAAGCTCAATAACTGGCGCTTAAAGCCCTCGAGTACCGAAGGTTATCGCACCGCGGAAGTGACTCTCGGCGGTATCAACACCAATGAGCTCAGCTCCAAAACCATGGAGGCCAAAACTCAGCCCGGACTTTTCTTTATCGGCGAAGTTGTCGACGTCACCGGACATTTGGGCGGGTTTAATTTCCAGTGGGCCTGGTCTTCTGGCTATAGCGCTGGGCTGGCCGCATAGTCCGGCGTCAGTTTGCGAGTACGGATGCAATTGGCGGTTTAGGCCAGGTTCATGATATTGACAATCTGGGCAGAGTCGATATTGGTCGAGCCCACAACGGCATCGGTAAATTCGTATTCGGCGCGCTCACCGGAGCGATCCAGGGGCAGATTGGCAAAATCGAACAGGCGAGTATCCGCCATTTGGCTCAGGGAAATGTTCTGCATGGATTTAAAGATATTCTCGACACGGCCGGGATCTTTTTTCTCCCAACCCTGCAGCATTTCCTTAATAGCCTGACGCTGAAGATTTTCCTGGGAGCCGCAAAGATTGCAGGGAATAATAGGAAACTGGCGCTGCTGGGCAAAACGAATCAGATCCTTTTCCCGGCAATAGGCCAACGGCCTGATAACCACATTGCGGCCGTCATCCGAGCGCAGCTTGGGCGGCATACCTTTCATGCGACTGCCGTGGAACATATTGAGAAACAGGGTTTCAACAATATCGTCCATATGATGCCCCAGCGCCATTTTGGTGGCGCCAATCTGCTCCGCAAACGCATAGAGCGTACCCCGGCGCAAGCGCGAACAGAGACCGCAGGTTTTTTGCCCCTCCGGAATTTTTGCGCGCACTACCGAATAAGTATCTTTGTCGATAATGTAATAGGGAATGTCCAGGGACTCAAAATACTCCGGCAGCACATGCTCGGGAAAGCCGGGCTGCTTCTGATCCATATTGACCGCAATCACTTGAAAATTCACAGGCGCGGTTTTTTGTAGCCCCAGAAGGATATCCAGCATGGCGAAGGAGTCCTTGCCGCCACTGATACAGGCCATGACCACATCGCCGTCTTCAATCATGGCGTAATCGGCAATCGCCTTGCCGACATTGCGACGCAGTCGTTTTTGCAGCTTGTTGAATTCCAGGCGAGCTTTAGAGTCAGTCATATCAATAACAGATGAGGACGAGGGAACGGTTAAACGGTGACAGCTTCCTGTTTCCAGGGACAGCGCGAGACAGCGATTCTACCACGGCAGCCCCTCAGACTCTAACAAGCTGTTAAGGTTTACTCCCGACATAGGAAGGCATATTGAGCCGGGAGTCAGTCGTAAAATCGATTACGCCGGTATAGCCGAGCACATAAAGGGCTTTCATGTCCCTGGCATAGTGTGCAAAAACCTTGGTCAGGGTTTTTTCGTCCGCAGCGAAATCTGTCATGTATTCGCTGAAGAGTCGCGACGCATGCAAAACTCCGTTACTGTAGACAAGACCCGTATTGTTATTGATGAAGCGCTGGCCGGCGGCGGAGAGCTGATCCTTGATATTGAGGGCGGTGTAGGCACGGGGAGAAAGGTTTGGGCAATCACGGGTGGCGCAGTTGAGCCCAAACAAAACCCGATGATCTTTCCAGATGGGGCGCAGAATACGATGCTGAATATCATTCAAAGACAGCTTTTCGCCGGCAATTTTTACCCGCTTTTGGCTCCACACTTCGGGAGCCAATGGCTCGGAGAAATCAACCTTTTTAAGCGCCGAAAAATTTTCCGTTACTGCCTGCACTGTCAGGGCATTATAGAGATTCATCCAGAATGCCTTTTGTTCCAGCTTGGGGTAGCTCCTCGGCTCAATATGTTCAAGCTTGTCGATGTACTGATCTAATTGCTTGTGCGCCTGAGCGTCCATATCGCCATAGCGAAAAGTCACAATGCCCTCTTCATCCTCGGCAACAGCATAACGGGCGAGAAGGCTGTCCCAGAGGCTGTGATCGATAACACTCACATTCGCTTCGTTGCTTTTATCCCACAATGACCAGTACTCCGCCTGAGGCGCAGCAATAACACCCCCGGCGCCAAGCAATACCAGTGGCAGCAGTATCGATAACAACAGTTTTTTGCACTCGAACATTCAGCGTCACTCTCGGTTTTTGTAAGGGAAAATTTAGGCTGTCAGCACAGCTGTTAACCTGGCAATTAAGGTGATCTCCATGATCATTTTAATTGTCGCCGGGTCAATAGCCCGGAAATTGCGTCACCACAGACCTCGAACAAGGAGTATAAGAGCCTGTTAACTGATTGGCTAGACGATTGTCGAAAGGTATTTTGCGCTTGCACAGAGACTCTGGGTATATTTTTGCTCTGTGGCGCTTTAGCAGCGATCAGGGTTACTGATTTTGACCGGTTGTGTCCCGCCAAAACCGAACTTGCCCGCAATCCTCCATCTGTGCCTCCGCTGTGTCCGAGGCAGCTGTGATTGCCGCAGTAGCACCAACAAAAACCCCAGATATTCTGGGGTTTTTGTTGGTATCAATCGACTCAAGCCGCCCTAAACATCTGTCCTGACCCAGACGGTTTTCGAATAGAGATACTCATCAATATGGTGACGGCCACCTTTTTCGCCATAACCACTCATTTTGGTGCCCCTGGAACTAATCGCGGGTTCGGTGACACTGTAGCAGTTCACCCAGAACATCCCTGACTTGATGGCGCGGGATACTCGCAGGGCACGACCAATATTCTGACTCCAGACACCGCCACCGAGACCGTATTCAGTGGCATTCCCCAGCTTAATTGCCTCTTCTTCATCATCAAAGGGGATCACAGACAGCACCGGACCAAAAATTTCCTCGCGGGCGATGCGCATATCATTATTTACGCCGGCTATTACCGTGGGCTCAACAAAATAGCCATCTGCCAGGGCACCGCCAAGACGGTTACCGCCGGACACCATTTCGGCACCCTCGCTACAGGCGATATTCATATAGCCCTGCACCCGGTCGAGTTGCGCCTGAGAGATCAAAGGCCCCAGTTGGGTTTGGGGATCCAGGCTGTCACCCACTTTCAGGGTTTTACCAAATTCGGCAATACGCTCGACAAACTGGTCATAAATACCCCGCTGCACAAATACCCGCGTACCTGAATAGCACACCTGTCCCGTATTGGCGAAGCAACCCATGGCAGCGCCGGGAACGGCAATATCCAGGTTGGCATCGTCAAAAATGATATCCGGGGATTTACCGCCGAGTTCAACAGCAACGCGCTTCATATTGCCGGCAGAGGCTTCGATGATTTTACGTCCGGTAACCGTAGAGCCGGTAAAGGCTATTTTGTCAACATCAGGGTGCGCAGCAAGAGCGGCGCCTGCCGTGGGTCCGGGGCCTGGAACGACATTGACAACCCCGAGGGGCAGACCTGCTTCCGTCATCAACTCGACCAGCCTCAAACAGGAAAGCGGCGCCTCTTCAGCGGGCTTCAGTACCAGTGTGCAACCTGTGGCCAACGTGGGGCATATGCTCCACAGTTGCGATAATAAGGGTCCGTTCCAGGGAATGATGCCACCGACGACCCCCACGGGATCTTTAACCGTGTAGGTCATAAATGAACCGGGAAATGAATTTTCAGCGGTATCGCCGTGAATATTCACGGCCTGGGATGCATAGTAGCGAAACGCCTGCACCAGCCAACGCTTAAACAAGCTGGTACGTGCTACCGGGGCACCCATATCCAGAGTTTCAAGCAAACCCAGCTCGTCGAAATTAGCCTCGACGTGATCGGCAATTTTTAACATTAAAGCCTGGCGATCAAAGGGTTTCCATTGGCTCCAGGGGCCTTCAAAGGCTTCTCTGGCTGCTTTGACAGCGCGATCTATATCCTCGGCGCCGCCACGGGAAACCTTGGCTATTACCTTGCCTGTCGCGGGATTTAAACAATCAAATGTTTCCTGAGCAAGAGACTCCACCCACTCTCCGCCAATAAAAAGACGCTTTAGCTTACCGTCCAGAAACGGATGGGAAACAGTACTAAAAGTCATAAGTTACTCCCGTTTATTAAAATGAAATCTGTGCAATGTGGCAATACCTAAACACTGGATCCTGGCTCAGTATGGAGAGGCTCCCATGCCTTGACGCAACGCTATCAGTTGTTTTGATACTTGAGGAACCACAACGAATTAACCGCGTTGGCTTTTTATCGTTTTCCCTAGGGAATTAAAATCGGTTAACTTGTCCTGCCCCAGCAGTCTCCTGAGCATTCTTTGAAGCCTACCACTTTACCCCAGGAACAACCGATACCAAATCAATCTAGAGACAATAATAACTTGCTATAACATACTAACCCGCCCCCAGAAAATAGGGGCTGTGCGGGTAACGTTTGAGACACCCAGCTTTTTATCAATTAGAGTGCCAAGTAATCAGCAATCGCAAGGATTAAATCCAAACCTAAAAAACCTTGTTGACATTGGCGGCCAATAGCTGCAAATAATACGCCCCCTGCTCGATGTGACAACTTATCAGACTTGGCAAAACGACGGCAACATGGCAACCAGCGGCAAATGCAGCCATAACCGCCAGAGTTTACAACCAAGAAATCATAACAAGGAGTTTAGCCTCTCGTGACAACACTCAAGCAAAATGAGCCCGCCAGCTACAGGTTTTTCGTGCTTCTAATGCTGTTTATCGTTTATACCTTCAACTATCTGGATCGTCAGATCATCAGTATTCTCGCGGTGCCCATCCAGAAAGAGCTTGAGCTCACAGACACTCAACTCGGCCTCATGGGAGGATTCGCGTTTGCACTATTTTATTCCGCTCTCGGGATTCCCATTGCGAGGTTTGCCGATCGCTTAAACCGCAGCTGGATTATTGCCGGCTCGCTGACACTGTGGAGCACCTTCACTGCACTGTGCGGCCTTGCCACGGGCTTTTGGCAACTGTTTCTCGCCCGCCTCGGCGTGGGTGTCGGCGAGGCGGGAGGAGTAGCGCCATCGTTTTCCATGATCAGTGATTATTTTCCCCAAAGCCAAAGAGCCAGAGCCCTGGCGGCCTTTACGCTGGCGCTGCCCGTTGGCACTGCCGCAGGCTTGTATATCGGCGGACAATTGGCGGTGGAGTACGGCTGGCGAACGGCATTCCTTGTTTTGGGTTTAACCGGCGTCCTTATCGCACCGTTTTTTTTATTGATTGTCCGCGAACCCGAGCGAGGGCGCTATGACCCGAAGCGACTAGCCACCGATACCGGCCAGGCTTCCTTTAAGGATGTCTGCAAGGTGGTGCTGCCGAAGGCGAGCTTTTGGTATTTGTCGCTGGGCTCAGGCGTCGCCTCAATGCTGTCTTATGGATTGGCGTTCTGGCTTCCCGCCTATGTCCAAAGAAGCCTTGAACTCGACCTGTCCGACACATCCAAATTTCTTGCTTCGGCAGCGCTTATCGGCGGCACTCTGGGCATCCTGCTGGGAGGGTTATTTGGCGACCATCTGGGCAAAAAAGATCGTGGCGCCTACGGTCGCATACCCGCCATTGCGTTTATGATTGCCATGCCGTTTATGCTGGGAGCCATGGCGACGTCAAACCTGTGGTTGGTGTTTTTTCTGCTTTTAGTGCCTCAGGCGATGGGGCTGGTCTGGGCTCCCCCGAGCGTCGCCGCCATACAGCAGATAGCGCCAGCCCATATGCGAGCCACGGCCTCTGCCATTTATTTGCTCACCACCAACCTCATCGGCCTGGGCGCCGGCACTGTGTTGTTTGGCGTCATTTCGGATATATTAACTGCCCAATATGGCGGCCAGGCGCTTCGCTATTCTATCGTTATCTGTTGCCTTACCCTCTATCCGGCGGTCATCGCCCTGTATTTGCTGGCCGCGCGCAATCTCAGACGGGACGAGCAGCGGGACATCATCCGCAGCCAAGCTGAAGGGGTGGCCTGAGAGCCGGTTAACCCGACGAGATGGCCGAAAATAGCCTCGGCCAAAATTGGCAGGTTGTGGAAAAATGTTTTGAAGGCAGCCGGGGAGGCCAAAAACAGGCGAAAAAGCGTCGCTTATGCGTAATAAATGAGCATTTTCAACCTGTTTTTAATAGAGCCTGTCAATGTTAAACGACGGAGGCCTTGTTGCCTGGCTTGAGCGGGAAAAGCGTCGATGGGGTCGCCCGCATAAATTGGGGGGCTGAGGGTATTCTGGCTTCCGCCCGCGTCTGCCCGGCCACCGCCCTGGCTGCGCGAACGACCAGGTCGTGTACAGCGCGCCCGGATCGCTGCAATTCGCGACTCTTCAAATGGGATACGGATATCAGGCCGCGAAGGTCTGGATTGGTTATTTTACGCGCCTGGAGGCGGCCTTCAACGATGTCCTGGAGCATGCTGGAATGGGGCAACAGCGCACAGCATTTACCGGACAACACCAGCGACCGCATGGCGTAGAAAGATTCGGTCTCAACCTGAACATCGAGAATTTTTCCACGGCTTCGCGCCGCCTCATCGAGGATTTTTCGCCAGGTAGTCGCCTGGGAAGATGTCACCAGGGGATAGTCGAATATCTTGTCGAATTCAATTTCATCCGCCTTGCCATTGCCCTCGGGCAAACTCACCAGGGAATAATCCTCAACGTATAAAGGTGTCTGCTCAAGGGCATTGGTGTCTTGAAGGCTGAACAGTATTGCCAGGTCAATCTTGCCATCCAGCAACCATTCGTAAAGCACCGAGGAGCTGGCATCGGCAATATACATATTCACATCGGGCAGTTCTTCCCGCAGGCATTCGTAAATTTTCGGCAATAGCATGCTCGACATGCTCGACGGCAGCCCCAATGAAACCAGGCCTTTGGGTTTGTCCTTGCGGGACTTGAGGGCGTTGAGAGATTCCTGGTGATATTTCAACATCACCACCGCACGCTCGTAGAGCAGTGCGCCATCCTCCGTCAACTCGATACCCCGGTGACTGCGCGTAACCAACTGGGTTCCCAGCTCAGCCTCAAGGTTGGATAAATGAACACTCAAGGCAGGCTGCGCAACATACAGGCGCTCACTGGCTTTCATCAAGCTACCAGCTTCCGCCATTGCTACAAAATAACGAAGATGTCGAAGCTCCATTGGAAACTCCCGATTATTAACCCCTGGTTAAGCAGACATCGATAGGCTGTCGGCTATTGGCCAGCATCAAAAGAAAGAATGACATACAAATTCTTATATAAGCTTACTTGTATACCCAGGATTCTACCCTATCGCAATTTAATAAAGCTGATTCTAGTTTTGCTGCCAATATACGTCAAAGCTTCTCAAAGACATAGTTATTTTGGCAGCTTATCCACTATACTCGCAAAAATGACAAAATAAAACCCGAAATAACTTTGGGTTTTATCCCCATAATCTTTTACTATGATCACCATAAAATAATCGCAATTTGCGCTTGCTCTGGTAAAGGTTATTATCTCGACAAATAAGCAAGAATCGCCTTCACCACATGAACAGAATCCATTGCTAACAAAGGTTTCCACAACGGAATTTGATCACTCGGCATACAAATTCATTGCAGACAAAAAATACACCCAGGCAAACAGACTCTATGGAAAACCCAAAACCAACCTACCCCCTTGAAGGGGTTGTCGTTCTCGATCTAAGCCAGATTTATAATGGCCCCTATGCCACCTACTTGATGGCGGTGGCAGGAGCCACGGTGATCAAAATCGAGCCCCCCGGCGGAGAGTCCCTGCGCCGCAGAGGCGTCGTTGGCGGCGCCGGTCTCCCTTTCGCCATGCTCAACGGCTGCAAGGAATCCATTGTCCTCAATCTGAAAACAGAGGAAGGCAAGCATGCGCTGCGGGAACTGGCAAAAACCGCCGATGTGCTGGTGGAAAATTTCTCCCCCGGGGTGATGGAGAGACTGGGGCTGGGCGCCGATGAGCTGCAAAAACTCAACCCGGGGCTCATTTACGCCTCCAGCTCCGGCTATGGTCGCGATGGCCCCTACAAAGAATACCCCGCGATGGATCTAACCGTTCAGGCCATGGGCGGAATCATCGACTCCACCGGCTTTCCCGACAGCCCGCCGGTGAAATCCGGCCCCGCCATTGCCGACTTCTTTGCCGGAACCCACTTTTACGGCGCCATCCTCACCGCGCTTTACGACCGAGAACACAACGGCAAAGCCCGCCGTGTGGAGGTTTCCATGCAGGACGCGGTTTACGCTTCACTGAGCTCAAACCTGGGACTGCACTGGTCTTCCGCCGGCAAAGACATACCGCCGCGAACCGGCAATCGCCACGGCGGGCTGGCAGAATCCCCGTACAACGTCTACCCTTCCAGCGATGGCTATGTCGCCATTATCTGTGTTACCGAGGGGCATTGGCGGGCATTAACCACCCTTATGGGGCAGCCGGAGCTTGCCGACGACCCGAGATTCAGCACCCTGAAAGAACGGGTTTCGCGCATGGATTTGATTGACAGCACCGTCGCGGCCTGGACCAGCCAGCACCCCAAGGAATGGCTGGTTAAGCAGATGCTCGCCGTTCGCGTTCCCTCGGCGCCAGTGCGCACTTTGGATGAAGTGGTGAACGACCCCAACATGCACGCCCGCGGCGCCCTGCAATGGCAGGATCATCCAGACTACGGCCGCATCGTTGTCCAGCAGTCGCCGATCCGCTTCGACGGACTGCCGCCCTTTCCCCTGGAACCCAGCCATCGCCTCGGCGCAGATACGGAAAAGGTTTTACGGGAGCGCCTGGGCATGAGCGATGAAGAGATTGAAAAACTACTATAACAAACAGCTATGAGCGCCAGATTCAATCTCTAGTTCCGAACGCCCACAACCATTGATATTCTGAAAACCATATTGAATGCGCAAAACCCATTATCAGCATAAGAGAGGATAGACCCAATGACTTCTGCACCACAAACCGCCACGGACTCACCCAAAAAGCTGGATGTGCTCATCGTCGGCGCCGGCTTTGCTGGCATGTACCTGGTTCATAAATTCCGCAAATTGGGCTACAGCATGCTCGCCGTGGATGCAGCTCCCGAAGTGGGGGGAACCTGGTACTGGAATCGCTATCCTGGTGCTCGCTGCGATGTGGAAAGCCTGCAGTACTCTTATTCTTTCTCCGAAGAACTGGAAACCGAATGGGAGTGGTCTGAAAAATTTGCCGCCCAACCCGAGATTCACGCCTATCAAAAGTACGTTGCCGACAAATTTGACCTGCGCAAAGACATGCTCTTCAACACCAAAGTGACCAGTGCGATTTTCAATGACGACACCAATCGCTGGCTTATCACAACAGACCAAGGTCAGGCATTTGACGCCAAATACTGCGTCATGGCCACAGGCCCCCTGTCTGTGCCCTTATTCCCCAAATTTGAAGGTATGGAAAACTTCAAAGGCAAGATTTACCACACGGGAAAATGGCCCCAGGAGGAAGTCGATTTTAGCGGTCAGCGTGTCGGCGTTATTGGCACAGGCTCATCCGCTGTACAAACCATACCGGAGATCGCCAAGCAAACCAAAGAGCTCTACATATTCCAGCGCACCGCCAACTACAGCGTTCCTGCGCAAAATCGCCCGCTGACGGAAGAAGAAAAAGCCAGCTGGAAAAATAACTTCCGCCAATTGAGAAAAAAATCCCGCACCACCCGCGTCGCCATGCTCCATGAATTTGGTCAAAAATCCGCACTGGAGGTCAGCGCCGAAGAACGGGAAAAAGAATATCAGCGACGCTGGGAAAAAGGCGGCACCAACTTTGGCTACGCCTATAACGACATCATTTTAAACGAAGAAGCCAACAAGACCTGCGCAGACTTTGTCCGCCGTAAAATAGACCAGATTGTCAAAGACCCAAAAACGGCGGAACTGCTAAAAACCCAAACCTACCCCATTGCCACCAAACGGCTGTGCATCGACACCGATTTTTATGAAACCTTCAATAAAGACTACGTCCATCTGGTCGATGTGAGAAGCAACCCCATTGAGCGCTTCACTGAAAATGGCCTCACCGTTGCTGGCAAGGAGTACTGTTTCGATAGCATTATCCTGGCCACCGGTTTCGACGCCATGACCGGCGCCGTGCTCAATATCGATATAAGAGGAAAAGAAGGCTTGCCCCTGAAAGAAAAATGGGAAGCCGGCCCAAGAACCTATTTGGGGCTGCAAGTGGCAGGTTTCCCCAATCTCTTTATGGTCAATGCCCCTGGCAGCCCTTCCGTATTCACCAACATGGTCATTTCCATTGAGGATTCCGTCAACTGGATAACCGACTGCATTGCCAATATCGACAAGCAGCAGTACCAGCGGATTGAAGCCTCTGAGCAGGCAGAAGAGGAATGGGTTCACATCGTCAACGAGGCGGCAAACAAAACCCTGGTTCCCAAAGCCAATTCCTGGTATCTGGGTGCCAATGTTCCCGGCAAAACCCGTGTCTTTATGCCCTATGTGGGCGGCTTTGACAAATGGTTAAACCTGATCTGGGAGATTGCCGAAAAAAATTACGAGGGCTTTGAGCTTTCCAAATAAGCCGGCAACGGCGAACAACTGGACTGGCCATATTACTGGGTTATTACTTTGCGACAAGAAGGCAATCTCTTCCTGTCGCAAAGTTTTATACATTTTCGGCCCAGGGGGATCAATGGCGTTACCATAAAATTGTCCCTGTTTTTTTGTAAACCAAAAAACCACCATAAATTAAATAATACGGAGTAACCACCATGTCAATAAGTCAAGAAACCATAGATCGAGTCGCCATAAATGAAGTTGGCCAGCGCTATGCCAAAGCGCTGGATCTGCGAAATTATCAGGAGTTGAAAACCGTATTTGCGCCAAATGCCCAACTTGCATACACCATCGGCGATGACCGCTATTTCGCCTTCCCCATGGCCGAAGCCATAGACACCTTTTCCTCCTTTTTAAGTCGCTGCTATTGGACCTGCCACCTTATCGGCACCGGGGTTGTCGATATTGACGGTGATCGGGCCCACGCATCCAGCAGAGTTCACGCCACCCATATTCAAATCCGCAATGATGGCTCGAAAAATATCTGGATTGTCAGCGGCGGTTATGAAGACGACCTTATTCGCACCCCTGACGGCTGGCGAATCATTAAACGCGACTGTATTTGCCCCTACGAAGAAGGCAGTTTTGAAGAGGAAGGCGTACGTGAATTTAACAGAGCGCCAACCATCGACGATTTTCGAAAATAATGCCTTAAGAATATTCAGTCTGCAGAGCAATACAAAAGTGCTATAGCCTAACCAAGGCAACAAGCGATTTCAGCGGCCAAAAACCTGTATTATAGTTTTGTCGCTTTTATATCAATAACAGCCCAATTTGTAGGAGAAAGTCATGGACAAAGACCATATTTATTTTCAAGATTCAGAAAAAAACAAAGATGCCATGGAGGCTTTGCCCGACCAGATAAAAGCCGAACTGGCTGCCCACCTGGAGCTGTACCAAAAAGATCCAGAGGCGGCTCATTACTGGGACACCGCAAAAATCGGTCTTGAGGGCGTAGTTCCCTGCCTTATGCTTACCGTGCGCGGAGCAAAATCAGGCATCCCTCGCCAGAACGTTTTGCAATACTACAGAATTGACGATCACTATGTCATCGTAGGTTCCCGGGGCGGCACCGTTGATCACCCCATTTGGTATATCAACCTTCGCGCCAATCCAGACTGCGAAATTCAGGTTGGAAAACTCCATTCAAAAGCCATTGCCCGCACCCTCCCCGATGGCCCCGAACGGGACAGGTACTGGAAAGTGATCACCGAAGAACAGCCTATTCAGGCTGTCTATCAGAAGCGCACCAGCCGCCTGATACCTGTTGTTGTTCTTGATTTGGTTGATTAGTCCCTTCTTCATAAAAAAGCAAAACCCGGAAATTCAGCTTCACAGCGTGGATTTCCGGGTTATTTCTTCTCTGGAAAATTGATGACTACTGGGTGATTTGCACGGGTATGCCGTTAAAAACAGCATTTCCCGTTAAGGCATCAAGTCGCTCATCAGCCATCAAAACATTAATATTGACGCCGGGCTTTTGCTGGGCAAGATTAAGCCTGACACCTTCCTTGCTGTGCCCCCAGCCGTGGGGCAGGCTGACAACACCAGGCATAACCTCGTCGGTTATTTCCATTGTCGCCTGAAGCTGCCCCTGATCAGTGGCCAGGATCACAGGTTTGGTTTCCACAAACCCCAGACGATCCACGTCCGCCGGGTTGATCTGCAAGGTGCAGCGGCTTTTGCCTTTGGTCAGAATATGGACATTGTGCCCCCAGGAATTAATACTGTGGGACTGGCGACGACCGATCAACAACAACTGGTTGGGCTCAGGCTCTTCGATATCTGTACCCAGAAGCTTGTTCAATTCTTCAACAAAAGCGGGTGGAGCAACTTCGATTTTTCCAGATGGCGTTCGCAACACCTCCGGCAACCTGGGCTGGAGAGCCCCCAGATCGATGCCATTGGGCGCGGCAATGATTTTATCCAGGGTTAAACCCTCGGGGTTGGCGCCAAAACCATCCCCATAGGGGCCGATACGAAATCCCGTATCCATGATCCGCTCTATGCCCCGCTTATTGGAAAGCTGTGCCATTGCCTTGGCAGTGTCAACTCCAAAGGCGACCGAATGGCTGTCAGCGGCGGCTTCTTCAAGCAGAGAGGAAATAACCTGATCCTCAAAGGCTCGCAAACCCTGTTCATCGACAACGCCCAAACCGGCGGCAATAGCGCTCACCTGCAACAGGGCATCCCAGTCGGAGATCCAGTCTTTCGGCGACTCAAACAGTGCAGGGGAAAACCTCACCACATTGCGACTGGCGTAATTGATGGAATAAGCGCCGTAGTAGGATTTTTCAAATGTCGGTGTTCCCGGCAAAATAACATCGGCGTGACGGCTGGTTTCATTGATATAAATATCGAAAGACAGCAAAAAATCCAGTGTTGGCAATGCCCTGTCCAGCCGTTCGGAATTTGGCGCACTCAGTGCCGGATTGCCGCAAATCGTGATCAGGGCACGAATCTGTCCTTCTCCTGGGGTTTCTATTTCTTCCGCCAGACAGGCCGAAGGCAGTTCGCCACAAACATGGCTTTTGTTGCGAACCCTTGTTCTAAAACCGGTGTCGGCTACTTTTTCGCCAATGCCTGGTTTACCCTTGGTATTGGCAGCAAATGCTGGCGCCTTCGCAAACATCATGCCACCAGGAATATCCAGGTTTCCGGCAACAATATTGACCACCTCAATAAGCCAGCTGGTGACGGTGCCGTGCTCCTGGGTAGTGGCGCCAACACGACCATAAACACCGGCACACTGAGTATTGACCAGTTCATGGGCGATGGCTTCGATATTTTCTCTTGAAACACCGCAACGTTTGGCCATCTCGTCGACAGAAATGTTATTCACCAAAGCTTCAACAGCATCAAGCCCGGCGAGCATGGGCGCTATAGCTTGAGCTTTTACCAGGCCGTCACGGAAAATGACGTGCAAAAGCGCGAGGAGAAAATAGCTGTCTGTGCCTGGGAGAATAAAAAGGTGTTGATCGGCAACCTTGGCAGTTTCCGTTCGCCGGGGGTCGATAACAACCAGTTTGCCGCCGCGCTTTTGCATCTCCTTGACGCGAAGCCTGAACCCCGGCGCCAGCCACAGGCTGCCATTTGATACCATGGGGTTGGCGCCAATAATCAGAATATATTGGCTCCGATCTATATCTGGAACCGGGTTGGAAAAAGCGTCACCGTACATTTCCACACAGGTGAGCAGTTTGGGAATATGGTCAAGGCTTCCCGCCGTATAAAGCTGCGGTGTACCCAGGCTTTTTAGCAATACCGGAAAACCCACCATAAAAGCCGTAGAACCAATGGTGGCGTTGCCTATATAGAGAGCAACGGATTCTCTGCCGTGATTTTTAATAACGGCAGACAGTTTTTCCTCAATATAGGCAAAGGCTTCACTCCAGCTGGCAGGCACCAATTTTCCCTCTTTGCGCACCATCGGCGTGCGCAGCCTGTCGGGATCGTCCCGCAACTCCATCAAGGCGACCCCTTTTGGGCAAACATGACCCAAGCTGATAAGGTCGTCACTGTTGCCGCGAATGGCGACAACCTGATCATTCTCCAGGGTCAGTTCAAGCCCACAGTTGGCTTCACAGACAGGACAGACTCGGTACTGTTTTTGACAAGACATAGCTGATCTTCGTTATGGTTTTTTACGGGTCAAGACTAGCAGGATTTTGATATTGATAACAGACTGAGGCTTCATAGATAAAACCACCAGGTTGAAACTTTATGGCGGTGGCATCTCGAGGTAGAAGCACTATAAGCCCTGGAGGATTACCGGTGGCTTCAAGTTTCGGCTGAAAACCGAATTGATGGCCGATGTTACGCAAAAGCTCTCGGCACTTATAATTCATATCACCAACCAGTACCTGATAACGGCTCTTGGTCGTCCGCACAAAGTGGTATTTACAGCCCCAGGCTCTATGGCTTGCGGTGTTGTAACGTCTCACTTTAACGGCATGTAGACCCCCCGCCTGAAGGCGAGGGGTCTACAGATCGCACTGCAGTGAACTCTGAAACCAGTCCATGGAAAAGCTCACCAAGAGCGGAACGTCACTTTGGTGTGTTCGGTCAACGGCCTTCGCTTTTGTCATTCCCTGTAATCTTGAATGCGTAACCTGGCGCCCCATTCAGTGGATAGGCAGCGAGAGTTGTGATTTGATCCTTGTCTGGATAGAGGACACCAAAGCCGCTGTGTCCAGGGGGGGCACCGTATCGCGGGGCATACCAGACGGCGCCGTCGGCGCTATGCCTCACCCAGGAGCTATCGGCAACGAACTGCATTTTGGGATAAAAAGTGAATTTCTCGGTGCGGGGGTTGAAGCGACCAATGACCGAGGGCAGATCGGGGCCGCCTGTTTGCGGAAACCAGATGTTGTCGTCCTTGTCCACTGACGCCTCGTAGGGCTGGGCGCCGCGGTGGGGAATGTCCCATTCAGTCCAGCGACCGGTGTTTTGATCCAGCTTGGCGATTTTGCCGGGGCGGGGACCTCCAGCCCAGATACCGACCCAGATATTGTTGGCAGAGTCGGCGTTTGGTCCGCGGCGCAGGTTGGCCGGATAGGTCGGCGGAGTGAACTCAGTCCACTGCTCCACATTGGTGTCAAATTTTGCAAGTTTGCCACCATTCCAGAGCGCTACCCAGAGATTGTCGTTGGCGTCCATGGCGGCGCCATAGGGGGTGGCCGCTGGCGTTGGAATAAGAAATACCGACATTTTTTCTGTTGCCGGATTCCACTTCGCAATTGCGCCATTGAGCATCCAGTTCATGTAAACATTGCCCTTGGAGTCTACAGTTGGTGCCATCAATGGCCCCTTGTTGGGGTTGCGCGTGACATTTTCAGGATCGGCATCGAGAATATGCTCCCACTTCTCGGTCTTTGGGTTGAAACCAATCAAGCGCGGGATGCCGTCTCCCGTACCATCCGGGTTGCGGGTAAACTCAGCCACCCAGATGATACCTTGCCGGTCTATGACCAGGTCGTGAACACCAGCGCGAGGATCCGGCAGAACGTAAAATTTCTGCTCCCCTGTGCGCGGATCGAGTCGCACCAGCTGGGAAGGCACGGCGCGATCCACCGCCCAGACATTGCCCTGGGCATCGAGCTGCAGGGTAATCAACATGTGTTCGCCCGCAGTGGCGGTGGCGTGAAGCTCCGAGCCCACCGTTGCAGTCTGCTGTCGATCCTGGAGTTCGTCGCCCACGTAGTACTCGATGAGCTGCGCTTTTGCCAATTCATCTTCATCAAAGGGCACCTGCACATCCGTGCGCACCGCTCGGGACGGCTTGTCTGGCCCCAAATGCTTGGCAAGGTATGCAATAACCTCCTTGCGATCCTGTAGCCCAAAATGGAAGTTGCTCGCCGAGCCGGCAAGAATGCCCTCCCCGAGTCTCAGGCGATTCTGCTCGCCGAGCCAGGTGCCGCGCATGTAATCCACGGCATAAGCCCATTCGCCCTCGCTGCGCGGCGCCAGGGCAAAGGTGTTCTCGCCGTGACAGGCGAAGCAGACTTTCTCCAGCACGACCCGACCCAGCTCCGGCGGATAGATCTCGTCGTAACTGCCAAACACCACGGGCGCCGAAGGATCGTTCCAGCCGGCAGCATTGAAGAGGCGAACGGTTTTTGGATCAACCGAGGAAGGAAACTGCTGGGGATCCTTCGTCTCTTCCATGTTGATCCGAAAACCGCTCTTGTCTTCATCGGCGGCCAGGGTCAATTCCTGGCTGGCGGATTCCAGACCAATGGCGCGGGCAGTGACTTGGTAGCGCCCGGGAAACAGCGCCACGGCTTCAAATGCGCCGTCTTTTGTGAAGACCATGTACTGAATCCGTTTGTCGAGATTGAGCAGGTACACCTGCGCAGCCTTGAAAGGCTTGGCAGCCTCCACCGTGCCGGCGACGGTCGCCAGACCGGCCAGATCCTTGGGCTTTTCACTGCCATGGACTGCGCCCGCCGCAGCCATTGCGACAATGGTTAGAACCAGTGTTGCTTTCTGTCGCCATCGCCGCCAGATCATCAGCGCTTTATTATTGTCCTGCAAGGTGATGTATGTCGCCATTTTCTAATCCTCCGCATTGCCAAATTTCAATCAACAAGCACTTTTTAGGGGAACTCTGGTTAATGTGATTCCCGCGCAGGCGGGAATCTACAATCGCTTGATTTTTTGGACTCCCGCCTGGGCGGAAGTGACGAAAACAGAATTAATCAGAGTTCCCTTAGCGTAGACCATTGAGGATGAAGTCGCTTTAATTTGCATGTGCAACTGTTCCGCTCAGTTCAATGCCATCATCAAAACTGTCCAGGGCATCCAGATCGTCGATAGCAATGGTTGTGCGGCGGATAAATTCCAGAGACGTTTCCTGGGGCTGCATCATGGGTGCGCCTTCGGGTCTGCCGAGGGTGCCGCTCCACCAGGACAGCGCCAAAAATAACTGCTGTTTGTAACGTTTGAACGTCAGGTCAAAATCGAGACGGGGGGCGCCGAACTTTTCCATCTGGGCGATGTAGTAGGCAATGAGGTCATGCTCCCACAGCCTGCGTTTTTCCGGCGTTAGTCCCGTAGAGATACAGTAGGCGAGATCTCGAGAGCCATTGCCCCTGGTGCAATTTTGCCAGTCGTTGATGCCCATCTCGCCTTTCGGGGTGATAAACCAGTTCTTTAAATGAACGTCTGAATGAATCATGCCCTGGGGCATGGTCGAATGGGCTCTGCCGGCTTTCACTGTCGCCGGCCAAATTTCAGCTTCGCGGGCAAATAGTCGGGGCGGGATCACTTTTTTGGCGGCAGCGAAACCTTTGATACTGGCATCCGCCCACCCCAGGTGATCGCAAGTGATAAAGAAAAAATCCTCCCAGGCGTCAAACATGTTCAAGTCCGTTCTGAGCGCCTTACTTTCGTAAAAGGTGCCGTGCAGCTCGGCCAATAAACGCATTTGGCTTTGCGCCTGCTCATAAGTGAGATCGGTTGCCATAGTGCAAAAATCGACTTTGCTGGCAAGGTTTTCCAGAACGATGATGGAGTTCAGGGTTTCAGGATCGTAATTGGCGTGAAAGGGGCGCGGGGCGATAACACCCAGTTTTGGCAGCAACACCCTGTAGGCGTTGACCTCGGCTTTTACGCCGCCATTCAAGCCGAGAATAAAGCGGCTTTCGAGGCTCAGGGTTCCTTTGCAGAAAACGCTTTCAGGCAGGCCTGCTGCCCGTCCCTTGTCGTTCCATGTCATATAAATGAAACGGCGGTTCGAAGTGCCGTCATCAACAGGTCCCAGTTGCAGAGAGACCACTTCAGCCCCCGGGGTTTGTGCGCCGATAACGGAGGTTAGCCATTCGGGGGTTATCGACTCAAAGGTGGGGGGAAGATCCGTTGCTTTTGTTGGGCGAATGGGGTGAGCCTGTTCGGCGTGGAAGCGCTTGGTTATTTCTTCAACGGTTAACATTGTTGATCCTCTACGTTATGAATAGATTGTTTGCGGCGTCACTGCAGGCGAAATCCCATCTCCTTGAATAATTAGGCCAGGGCAATTGAGTGCCCGGCATCAACGGTGACAATAGCGCCGTTCATGTGGCAGGAGGCATCGCTGGCCAACAACAGCAGTGGCCCCTCAAGTTCGGCGACGTTGCCGAGCCGTTTCAACGGGTGTTGTTCAATAAGGGCTTTACCACCGGGGCTGTCAAAAAGACCGGAGGACATCTCGGTTGCGAAGTAACCCGGCGCTAAAGCGTTAACGCGAATGTGATGGCCAAACATGTCCCGAGCCATCGCTTTCGTGAGCTGATTGGTGGCCGCCTTTAGGGTTGAATAGACGGGCATGCCGCCCAATACCCTGTCTCCGGTAATTGAGGTGACGACAACGATTGTTCCCGGTTCGTTGGCGGCAATCAAACGGCGGGAAAAACTGCGACACAGGCGCAGAGTGCCAGACAGGTTTACCTTGACGAGGTTGTCCCAGGTGTCGTCCTCGATATTTGGAAAAAGACCAAAATCCGCCTGTGCCGCGCAGTGCACCAGGACGTTGGCGCGACCAAATCTTGTTTCCACCTCATCGAAAACGGCTTCGATGGCTTGTTTGTCTCCCACGTCGCCGACAATTGCAATGGCTTCTCCCCCTGCGTCGCCGATAGCAGTGACCACCTGTTCCAGGCGAGAACCATTGCGCGCCACGCAGGCTACCCTGGCGCCGGCCAGGGCGAGAGTGTGGGCAAACTGCTTGCCCATGCCGGTGCCGGCTCCGGTAACCACGGCGATCTTTCCTGTCATGGAAAATAGCGTTTCGATACTAGTCACATGTTTTCCTGCGATTGCTTGGGCTAGGGTTATTCGCGACCTATGCGGGGGAAAGACCAGGCGCGCTTTTGCAGTATGCGCTGGCGCTCCTCTGCGGAAACCTGCGCAGTTTCCTGTGGCAACAGCGCAGCCACCTGACTCAGCTTGGTGCGCTGAATACGTGTTGGCAGGATTGACTCCGCTTCAAAATAGCGAACCGTAATAAGGCCTTTCGAATGACCGCCGGTATCGAGCCAGTTGGCAACGCCGGGATCTTTGTGGGAAATCACGGCGCGGAATACGCCATCGTTGTCGATATGCGCCTGGTGGCCGTTGAGGGAAGTCTGGCGCAGATGGTAGTCGCGGGCTTCCCAGAAATGACTGCCTATCTGTATATTCCAGAATTTGGTTTTAGGCAGTTCAATCTCTAGAATCAAGGCCTCGTCATCAGCAATATCGTAAGTGCTTTTGCCGTAACTCAGGGAGGCAAAACCGTAATTTATGCCGTCAAAGGAAAGCTTGTCGGTTGGCGCCCTGTAATAGTCACCGACCGTTTGGCGAAACCCGGCGGGCATTTCACGGAGTAAATCGCAAAACAGTTCGAGATTGCGGCGAATGGCATTTTCAGTTAGAGCCGGTGGCGGGTAGGGCTTGCCTTCGGTGATGATTGTCAGGCGCGCCGCCTGTTCTTTATCCCAGTCGTAAAAATAGTTGCGAAAAATGATATTACAGGAGCCTTGAGGGAGTTGCAGCCAGTTGGCGGCATTGGCGGGGCGCTCCCGGCTGGCAATAATTTCCACCTGATTATTTGGGTCAATTTCCAGTTCCTGAAGGCGATGGAACAACTTCCAGCCGCCAAGGTGGGCGATATGACCCTCCCTGACTTCAAGGTCGATGACCCGGGCAGTACCACGGTCGCCAACGATGCGGTAGACATTGTCGCCGTGGGCAGGCGCCCAGACATAATGGCAGTCTGCCGATGGCAGCCCCCATTGGACACGGGTACTCAGCAGCTGTAAAAACTGAGGGTAATCCGGATCGATCATCTCCATGGTGATTGGCAAGCCGCCGGCAATAAGGCGGGTGAGTTGCCTTACGCCTTCGGCGCGGGTGAGATCGTCAGTCACCAGAGAGTCATCCCAGACGAGTGATTCAATTTCTCCCATCACTTTGACAACTTCACGCCAGATTTCCGGGCTGGAAAATTTCAAATGCTCAAAGGATGCTCTTTGTGTCATGTCCTGGTTCCTCAAAATTTAGTTAGGTTTATGGGCGGAGATAATCGGCATAACGCCTTTGATAGCTGGCAAAGCGCGCATTGATCATTTCCTCTGTCAAGCCGTAATCAGCTGCCGAATAGGTGTAACTGCCAAACTGGTGTTGCGGGCGTTCCTGTTCGTGAGCCTTCATCGCGGCGATAGTCTCCTGGCTCAGAGTTCGCCCCAGGGTTGAATAAATTTGTGTGACGACGCCAACCACATCGCCGACGATATCTTCGTAGCGGAAATCGAGAACGCGATCGGGCGGAAGTTTGGCTCTCTGATCGAGATGTCTGTCCATCAGGCGGCCGAAATAGTCGAGCATTTCCGCACCGATTACGGATCTGTCCACCGGGTCGCTGTGAATGCGGCGCATTTCTTCAACAAGCCCAGAAATTGACGGAATCACCTTGGCCACGGCGCGGTGGCAGTTAACCAAAACAGCGTCGGGGAAAACCTTAAGCAGGGCGTCAAGATAGCCTGTGTGACAAGGGGATTTCAGTATCCAGGAGCGACCGCGACCGCCGCCGTCCTGCCATTGCAGGTACTGCATCTGGGAGTGCAGGTACTGATAGGTGGGCAGCTGATCGGCGGCCATCACATAGTCATAGAAGGACGGCATGCGCGCAAACAACCAGGTAACCGCACATTGAAAAGCACCCTGCATCAGCAGCACTTCCTCGTCAGGCTGCTGCGCTTCTGTCGGATGGCGAGCCATAAAATTGGGGAAGTTCTCAGCCAGCATCTGCACCACGGCTTCCGCCACCTGAATTCGCTCCCTGGGGTTGCCGGGTTCTTCTCCAGGAAGAGGCGCCGGGTTCATCATCCGCCAGTAGGTCATGGGCTGTGACTGGGGGTCTGCCGACAGTATCCGCTGCAACTTGGTGGTACCTGTTCGGGGCAATCCAAGAATAATGATTGGGTTAACGATTTTTTCTTCGAGGATTTCCGGGTGTTCTTTGGTATCTCGAACATAACGTAGACGATTGATCAAAAAATTCAGCAGGCCGCCAAAGGCCATTTGCTCTCCAGTCGCCGTTAACTGTGCTTCGCTATTAAATCCGGCAACAACTTTTTCAAGACCGGTGACAAACCCCATGTCACCAAAATCCGACAGGCCTGTGGTTGTGCGGGCAGTCGCCAGTAAATCCGCAACGGTATTGGGGGGAGATAAGGGTTCGATTCTTTTCATGGTTAAATTCTTCATTGCTCAAGTTGCCTGGAACGATGAATCATTTATATCAACCCTGGCGTTGTTGCTAATACCAGAATCATTCGCGGAGCCATTGACATAATCGTCCGCGACGCCACTGGCGGGAGAGTGAAATGAGCGGGGTTACAGGTGCGAAGTTGGCGGTGACATTGCCCGCCTGCGTGAATTTGTGCACCGGGATCATGTGAAAAACAGGCGGGCGCAAGGGACAGCAAATGGTTGCCGGTGGCGTGGTCGCCCCGCCTTTTATACCACTAAATATCCGGGTTCTAAGAACCCGGAATTGCTTTATGCCCCCTATAAGGGGGCGTGAAAGCCAGCCTTCTGAGAAGGCTGGCCGAGCTGTCCCAGCCATGAATCACTTTTGCAGATTCATTTGA
>JBFXIU010000009.1:0-37189 GCA_050175615.1 Porticoccaceae bacterium
CACAGCGTTATTCCCTCTATAAAAGTCTTGAATGATCTGGGCAAACGCTCCCTCTACCAGATTCAGCTGGACGAAATTGCCACCGATCTGGCGAAAACCCTGAAGGCTCATCCCCCTTCCGATGAAATCCTCATTCACAGCTATTTTGGCACCTCTCCCAAGCCGGAATACCGGGAGTTGGCGCGGCGCCTCTTTGAGTTGTTTCCCTGTCCTGTGCTGGAAATCACCCTGCGTCACCGCAAGCGCTGGGAAATTGTCGCCCTCAAAGCGCGCTCCCATCGCGGTCTCAATGATCAGGAAGAAACCGGCTTTGCCGATGCCCTCAACCACTACAGCCGCAGAGTATGGCGTAAATCAAAGGGTCGCAAAGTCTATCAGTTTGATCTTGCCATGCTCGTCAATCCCGATGAAGCCATGCCCCCGAGCGACGCCAAGGCACTGAAAAAATTCATCAAGGCCGGAGCTGATCTGGGCATAGACGTGGAGATTATCGGCCCCAAGGATTATCAGAAAATTCCTGAATACGACGGCCTTTTTATTCGCGAAACCACCGCCATAGACCACCACACCTACAGATTCGCCAAAAAGGCGGAAGCAGAGGGGCTTGTGGTAGTCGATGATCCCAGTTCCATCTTGCGCTGTACCAATAAAATTTATCTTGCCGATTTGTTCCATAAATTTAAAGTGCCAGCACCGCGAACCAAAATTCTCCGCCGCGACAATAGCGCCCTGCTCGATGAGGCGGAGACTGCGTTTGGCTATCCCATCGTCATCAAGATTCCCGATGGCGCTTTTTCCCGTGGTGTCGTCAAGGTGACAAATCGGCAGGAGCTTGAGGAAAAAACCAAAGAGCTGTTCCAGAAAACCTCTTTATTGCTTGCCCAGGAATTCCTCTATACGGATTTTGACTGGCGCATCGGCGTATTCAACAACAAGCCCCTCTACGCCTGCCGCTACTACATGGTCAAAAACCACTGGCAGATCTACCGGCACGGTTCGGGAAAAACCGACAACGGCAGCTTTGATACCCTGCCCACCTTTGAAGTGCCCAAAGGGGTTCTGGAAGCGGCTATGGCCGCCACCAAACCCATAGGCACCAGCCTTTACGGGGTCGATGTCAAGGAAAAGAATGGCAAGGGCTTTGTCATCGAGGTCAACGACAACCCCAATATCGACAGAGGAATTGAAGATCGCTACCTGGGCGACGAGCTTTACACCCAGATCATGCAGGAGTTTCTGCGGCGCATGAAAACCCTTCGCGACGGCAAGTAGTCAGCCGTTAACAACTAATGCGATCCATGCCCTGGGAATAGCGCCGTCCATACCGCATCGACAACAATGGGCTGGGCTTCCTCTGTGGGGTGGATACCATCATTTTGCAGCAGATTTCGGTCTTTCAATAATCCGAAGCCCAGAGGAACTCTGGGCACATTCAGCCTGGAATGGATCTTATCGAAAACCTGTTGGAAACGCCGATTAAAAAAAACACCATAACTTTGCGGCAGCTCAACACTGAGCATCAATACCTCGGCGCCCTGATTCTGGCTCAATCGGATAATCGCTTCCAGATTGCTTTCCATTTGTTTCAAAGACATTCCGCGCAGACCGTCGTTGCCCCCCAGCTCCACAATCACCTGCTCGGGATTGTGTTCTCGCAGCAATTCCGGCAACCTTTGCAAGCCTCCTGCGGTGGTGTCGCCGCTGACGCTGGCGTTGACCACTCGGTATTTGTCCGGATAATGCTCGTCCAGCCGCTGCTTGAAAAGGTTCACCCATCCGGCCTCCCGGGGAATGCCGTAGGCCGCACTGATACTGTCGCCAAGCACCAGAATCGTATTGGCCAGTGACCACAAAGGCGTGATTGCCAGAACCGTAAAAAGCAGTAAAAGTCTCAAATTATTCCCCGTTTTGATATA
The DNA here is from genome assembly GCA_050175615.1 of Porticoccaceae bacterium. Taxonomy (GTDB): domain Bacteria; phylum Pseudomonadota; class Gammaproteobacteria; order Pseudomonadales; family Porticoccaceae; genus CAYXXZ01. The sequence continues at coordinate 1,917 of JBFXIU010000009.1, forward strand.
CATTGTTGCAGGCCGTTGATTTCATCTGCGAAGAAAAGTCAGGGCTTGAATAATCCACGCCAATCAGTGAGTAGTCGTACCCGTGAATACCGTCACAGCCCAGGAAGCATTTCTCGATAACAGCCCCGCCGCAATACTCACTGCCACCGATGTTTACAAGACCGTTCTTGCTCCGGACGGTGCTCTGACCATTTTGTCGGCAATAAGTTTTAGGATCAAGCCAGAGGAGACCCTCGCCATCGTCGGTGTATCTGGTTCTGGCAAGTCAACCCTGCTGAGTCTTCTTGCCGGTTTGGACAGCCCCTCTTCCGGCCGCATTGAGCTTTGCGGCCAACGCATCGATCTTCTCGATGAAGACGGCCGCGCGGCGGTTCGCGGCAGTCATGTCGGTTTTGTTTTTCAGTCTTTTCAATTGCTACCCAACCTCACTGCATTGGAAAACACGCTGCTCCCCCTGGAAGTGACCAACCGCCAGAACGGTGAAGCCATTGCCCTGGAATGGCTGACAAAAGTTGGTTTATCGAAGCGGCTCAATCACTACCCCAGGCAACTTTCAGGTGGCGAGCAGCAGCGGGTGGCCATAGCCAGGGCGTTCGTCAGTAATCCCCGCATTCTTTTTGCCGACGAGCCCACGGGGAATCTGGATACGGCAACGGGCAACACCATCATCGAGTTGCTGTTTGAGCTAAACCGTGAACAGAAGACCACTCTGGTACTGGTAACCCACGATGCAGCTCTTGCCAGTCGTTGTTCCCGCCGCATTGAACTCAGCGGCGGCAAAGTGCTGGCCGACAACTGATGCGCAGCTTTGAACTTGCCCGTCAGCTGCTGCGCCGGGAATGGCGTTCCGGCGAATTAACCACGCTGATTGCCTCCCTGATTATTGCCGTTACAGCGGTGTTCACCATTTCTCTGGTAACAGATCGCCTTACCGCAGCCATGGGTCGGCAGTCCGCACAACTTATTGGCGGCGATTTGGTGATCAGCAGCACCAGGAAGCCCGAACCCCAGTGGCAGCAGCAGGGCGAACAACTGGGGTTGGCCACGGCGCGAATCCATAATTTCGACTCGGTTATATTTGCGGCTGAAGAAATGCTGTTATGCAGCGTTAAAGCCGTCAACAACAGCTACCCACTGCTGGGAAAACTGGAAATACAGAGCTTCCCTGGCGACGATCCCCGCCAGGTGGAGGGCATTCCCGATCCAGGCACAGCCTGGGTCGATGTCCGGGTTCTTGAACGCCTGAAAGCCCGCGTTGGCGACTCCATACATTTTGGCGCCACCACCCTGCGTATAGAGAAAATTCTCACCGCCGAACCCGACCAGGGCAACGGCCTGTTCCAGTTCGCTCCCAGAGTATTGGTCAACGAGGAGGATTTGGCGCCTGCCCAGGTTGTCGGCCCCGGAAGCCGTATTCATTACCAGACCCTGTTCCACGACAATAGCGGCAGCGGCAATATTGAAGTTCTCAAAAACCGCCTGGAACCTGTTCTCGGCCTGGGTCACCGGCTCATAGAACCGGGCAATAATGATAACCGCGCTTCGGGAGCCCTGTTAAAAGCCACCCAGTACACCCGCATTGCCACACTGATGGCAATTGTCCTCGCCGCCATTGCCATTGCCCTCAGCGCCCGCCGCTACAGCGAGCGCCATTACGATGTCAGCGCCATGCTCCGCTGTCTCGGTGCCAAACAGTCAGCAGTAGTTCGGGTTTATATTTATCAGCTGTTACTGTTGGCCATTATTGCCATCAGTATTTCAGCACTTCTGGGCTGGTTAAGTCACCTTGTGGTTCTAGGGGTTCTTAAGCCGTTGCTGCCGATGGACTTGCCGTCAGCGGGGCTTTCCCCCTGGTTTGCCGGTGTGGGTTCAGCACTGCTGCTGATAACAGGTTTTGCCCTGCCGCCAATACTGCGCCTGACCGCCACATCGCCGCTACGGGTTTTGCGCAAGGATCTCAGTCCTCCCCCGTTATCGATGTGGCTGGTTTACGGCATTGCAGCGCTTTCCCAGGGGCTGTTGCTCTGGTTGCTGTTTACAGACCTGACCACTGTTCTCAAGGTGATCGCTGTCCTCATATTGGTGCTGGGGGTTATCGGCGGCGCCATTTTTCTCTGGCTGCGCAAAGTTGGCATAAAGCACAGGAGTAAAACCTTGCTGGGCCGCGGCATCCGCAATCTGGCAAATCACGCCTCGACCAGCACCAGCCAGGTCATGGCCTTCGCCGTTACCCTGCTATTGATCATTGTCGTCGCCCAGCTGCGGACAGGGCTTTTGGCCGAATGGCGGTTGCAGTTACCGGACAATGCCCCCAACCATTTTGCTTTCAACCTTTTTCCCAACCAGGTGGAAGAGTTCGCCGAAACTGTGGGCTCTGAAGCCAGCCTCAATCCGTTTTATCCCGTCGTTCGCGGCCGTATTGCCGCCATTAACGGCAACGCCGAGGCAGTGATTGCTGGCGGCGACAACAACCGGGAATTGAACTTCAGCTGGACGACGGCGCTGGCCAAAGACAACAAAATTCTTGAAGGCAGCTGGCCCCCGGCCGCCGGCGAAGTCTCCGTCGAAAGCGGCTATGCCAAAAGGCTGGATCTCCAGATCGGCGACCGCATCAGCCTCGATGTTGGCGGCGACAACTTTGATGCATCCGTGAGCAGCATCCGTTCAGTGGTTTGGGAATCTTTTTCGCCGAATTTTTATCTCATATTTTCCCAGGAGCAACTGAAAAACCAGCCCACCAGCTATCTCACCAGTTTTTATCTGCCAGCAGAAAATCGCCCATTACTGCGACAGCTGCTGCAGCAATTCCCATCTTTGTCGTTGATCGAAGTGGACTCTATTTTGGCGCGAATGCAGCTAATTTTAAGACAGGTGAGCCTGTCGGTGGAGCTGATGATGCTGTTCGTGCTTTTCAGCGGCTTTGCCGTTTTGTTCGCCACACTGCAAATGACCGCCCAGGAAAGGGCTCAGGAGGGAGCCTTGATGCGCGCCCTGGGCGCCAGCCGCAGTTACCTGAAGAAAGCCTACCTGATGGAATTTGGACTGATCGGTTTTAGTTCGGGAGTGCTGGCGGTAGTGGGCGCTGAGCTTGCCACCGCGGCTATTTATATTCGCGTGTTTGATTTGGATTATCGACCCAATATGGCTCTCTGGGTATTGACGCCCATCTTGTTCGCCGGAGTGGTGGCGCTTGTAGGTTACCTCGGCAGCCGCAAGATAATGGCAACTTCACCGGCGACATTACTCAATAATTAATACCTGTCCATACTTGCCGCTGCTGTTGGCGGCGCCCTGTCTGTGCAATAAAACGAATGATTAGTCGGCAAACGCCAGCACCAGTTGGCGCACCAGGGGCTTCATAAAGAAACTGCTCTCCGGCATCAGGGTTACCTGAATGCCCTGCGCCTCCAGGCTCTCCGCCACCACGGGACCGACAGCGGCTACATGGATGTTGTTGAGGGCGCAAAGGAGCTGATCTTCACTGCCCTGCTGCCTGGCAATCTGGAAAAGCCGCCTCACTTGAGGAGAGCTGGTAAAAGCCATCGCATCGAATTCGCTGGCGATCAATCTACCAATGAGTTCGGCGACTTTTTTATCTTCGGCCTCATCCGCATAAACATAGGGGGAAACCTTGCTAACCTCGGCACCCTTTTGTTGCAAAAACGCCATCAGTGGCAGGTTGGGTTCGGAGCCGTAAAGCTGAACAGCGATTTTTCTGCCTTGCAGGTTTTCAGTGCCCAGGGTTTCAATAACGCCATCTGTGGTTGGCCGTAAAGCTTGAATATCTGTTTTGAGACCAATACTGCGCAGAGCATTGCCGGGTTTGGGGCCGCGGGTAATTTTGCGCACTCTGCCAAGCGCGGCGACAAAATCCGTGTACAGCGCCGCGTCGGCTCTTTGTGCAACACCGAGAAGGCGGCGCAAGCCTTCTCCGGTTAGGAGAATCAGGTCGTCGTAGTGGTTGTGGCTAAAATCATTCAACCAGCACTCTACGGCGTCTTTGTCGGGATTGTCGTGAATTGAAACCAGGGGGCAGGAGTACACATCCGCACCGCGCTCTTCGAGCATACGGGCAAAAATAACCAGTTCCCGGCTCTCCGGTATGGCAATACGGCGTCCGGCAAGAGGTTTTCTGCTATCGGCATCGGTCATGGCTGAGCCTGGTCGTCAATGGCGACGAAGGAAAAAGCTGTTTTTTTATTGGTACCAGCTTCGCCGAATAACACCGCAATGGTGTTATTCGGCAGGCGGCCACCAAAAGCTGCAAATCAGCCAATAGCTTCGAGGATGCCATTAAGGGTTGCACTGGGTCTCATAGCTTCAGAGGCAAGTTTCGAATCCGGATGGTAATAGCCGCCGATATCAACGGGCTTGCCCTGAATGCCATTGAGTTCGGCAATGATTTTCTCCTCGTTGTCAGCAAGAGCTTTGACAATAGGTTCAAATTGGGCTTTCAACTCGGCATCGTCCGTTTGCGCAGCCAGCGCTTCTGCCCAATAGAGAGCCAGATAGTAGTGGCTTCCCCGGTTATCCAGTTCCCCGGCCTTGCGGGATGGTGATTTGTTGCTGTCGAGAAATTTGGCGTTGGCCTGATCCAGGGTTTTGGCGAAAACCAGCGCTTTGTCGTTTTCTTCGACGCGGCTGTAATGCTCAAGAGATTCCGCCAGCGCCAGAAACTCGCCCAGAGAATCCCAGCGCAGATGGTTTTCCTGAAGGAACTGCTGTACATGCTTGGGAGCAGAGCCACCGGCACCGGTTTCAAACATACCACCGCCGCTCATCAGAGGGACGATGGAAAGCATCTTGGCGCTGGTGCCCAGTTCCAGAATGGGGAAAAGATCGGTGAGATAATCCCGCAGAACGTTGCCGGTGACGGAAATGGTATCCAGTCCGGCGCGAATACGTTCAAGGGAGAAGCGGCAGGCATCTTCCGGCGCCATGATGCGAATATCCAGGTCATCGGTATCGTGATCCATCAGGTAGCGATCGACCTTGATAATCAGCTGGGCATCGTGAGGACGGTTCTGATCCAGCCAGAATATCGCAGGCGTGCCGGTGACCCTGGCGCGGTTCACCGCCAGTTTGACCCAGTCCTGAATGGAGGCGTCTTTGACTTTACACATGCGCCAAATATCACCGCGATCGACCGGGTGCTCCATCAGCACCTTGCCCATGGGATCGGTGACGCGAACAATGCCGTCATAGGGAATCTGGAAAGTTTTGTTATGGGAGCCGTACTCTTCCGCCTTGCGCGCCATCAGGCCGATATTGGAAACGCTGCCCATAGTGGCAGGATCAAAAGCGCCGTGCTTTTTACAGTCGTCAATAACCGCCTGGTAGATACCGGCATAGGATCTGTCGGGAATCATGGCCTTGGTGTCGTGGAGCTCGCCGTCCGGCCCCCACATTTTACCGGAATCGCGAATCATTGCCGGCATCGAGGCGTCAATGATGATATCGCTGGGCACATGAAGATTAGTGATGCCTTTGTCGGAATTTACCATCGCCAGAGGTGGCCGGTTCTTGTAGGTTTCCGCGATATCAGCTTCGATTTGTGCCCGCTCTGCCTCTGGCAGTTTCTGGATTTTGGCGTAGACATCACCTAAGCCGTTGTTGGGATCTACCCCCAGTTCTTTAAACTTGGCGTCATAGCGATCAAACACTTCCTTGTAAAAAACTTTCACTGCGCGGCCAAACATGATGGGGTCGGAGACTTTCATCATGGTGGCTTTAAGGTGCAGAGACAGCAAAATTCCGCTTCTGCGAGCATCTTCAATTTCGGCGGTATAAAACGCATCCAGAGCTTTTTTGCTCATCACAGATGCATCGATAACCTCGCCGGTAAGTACTGGTGTTTTTTCCCGCAACGTCGTCGCATCGCCATCATCGGCAATCAGTTCAATTTTGACGTTGCCTGGATAGGAAATGGTCACCGCTTTTTCAGTGCCATAAAAATCCCCGGATTTCATGTGGGCGACATGGGTTTTTGACTCCGCAGACCAAGCGCCCATTTTGTGGGGGTTTTTCCGAGCATAGGCTTTCACAGAGGCCGCCACCCGGCGATCGGAATTGCCCTCGCGGAGAACTGGGTTTACGGCGCTGCCCTTGACCTGGTCATAGCGATTTTTGATGGACTCTTCAGTAGCATCTTTGGGGTCTTCCGGGTAATCAGGCACCGCATAGCCTTGCTGCTGAAGTTCTTTGATCGCCGCTTGCAGCTGAGGCAGAGAGGCGCTGACATTGGGAAGCTTAATGAAGTTGGCGTCCGGAGTGGTCGCCAGCTCGCCCATCTCGGCGAGATCGTCAGCAACACGCTGGCTTTCTTCCAGGTATTCGGGAAACTTGCACAGGATACGTGCCGCCAAGGAAATATCTCTGGTTTCGATGGCTATGCCTGAGGATTTTGTGAAGGATTGGATAATAGGAAGAAGGGAATAGGTTGCCAGTGCAGGGGCTTCGTCGGTAAGGGTATAAATAATTTTCGATGTCATGGGTCTTCCTGATCTGTCGGAATGAAATAATCAAGCAGTAGGTGAATAAGTGCCGGCCAAGGGCAAGGTTATTGTCGGCAGAAACTCGACCGGCAGTATTAAAGTTAAGGGTCGATTTGTTTATGCCTGACAAGTCAGTACCCGGAAAATAATCAGGGGGACTGGTCAAATCTCTTATACCTTGCTCCACCCTAAACGGATAGGATAGGGGCTTAAAGCGGCACTGATCCTAGCATACTCGGGCGGCCTCTGTCAGGCGTGGGTGCTATATTAACCTGCAAATTAAGGCTAACATACGATTATGTCGAAAATTATTCTTTTCAATAAGCCCTATGGAGTACTTAGTCAGTTTAGTGACAGCGACGGCCATCCAGGCCTTGCTGGGTATATTGCTCAAAAGGGCTTTTATCCAGCGGGGCGTCTTGACCGGGATTCAGAAGGGCTGCTGCTGCTAACCGATGACGGAGGACTGCAGGCGCGAATCAGCAGCCCCAGATTCAAACTGCCAAAGACCTATCTCGTTCAGGTTGAAGGGTCACCGAATTTACAGCAGTTGCGCCAACTTACATCTGGTGTCGAACTCAAGGACGGGCTGACACAGCCGGCGCAGGTAAGAGAAATTGAAGCACCGGAACTCTGGGAGCGAATTCCGCCAGTACGCTTCCGCAAATCAGTGCCGACCTCATGGCTTGAATTGAAAATTCGCGAAGGCAAAAACCGTCAAGTCCGGCGCATGACCGCCGCAGTTGGGCTGCCCACACTGAGACTTGTGCGCTGGGCTATTGGTGATTGGACATTGGCGGGCTTGCAGCCTGGTGAATCCAGGCTTGAAGAAATTGTGCTTCCCCCACAGAATAGCCGCCCTGCCCAACAGCACCAGAGGCGAAAACCTCTTCGACGTTATGCCCGATAGTATTCACTTAACAGTAGCCGCCGTCATTTATCGCGACGGAAACTTTCTCATGGTTCGCGAGCGCGACGGCGGCCGCGAAGTCATCAATCAGCCCGCGGGTCATGTCGAGCCCGGCGAAACCCTGCAGCAGGCCATGTTGCGCGAAGCTTTTGAAGAAACCGGTTGGCATATCAAGCTCACAGGTTTTCTCGGCATCAGCCACTTTACGTCTGCCAATAATGGCAAAACCTATTACCGGGTCAGCTTTGTCGCGGAACCATTGCGGGAGGACAAGGCTGCGGAAATTGACAAAGATATCATCGCCTGCGAGTGGTTAAACGTAGAACAAATTTCCGGTTGTGGCTGCCTGCGCAGCCCCCTGGTGCTTTCCGATATAAAGCTTTTTCTAAAAAATAATATATATCCTGTTGATATTATTAAAAATTTAAATAGCGATACTGGCTTATGACCAAACCTTTTGTGATCGTTGGCATGTCCGGCGGCGTCGACTCTTCGGTGACAGCTCTGCTCCTCAAAGAACAGGGTTACCATGTGGAAGGTTTGTTTATGAAAAACTGGGATGAAGATGACGGCACCGAGTACTGCACGGCAAAAGCGGACCTCGCGGATGCCCAGCTGGTCTGTGAACGCCTGGGCATCAAACTGCATACCGCCAACTTCGCTGCAGAGTACTGGGATAATGTCTTTGAATATTTTTTGGCCGAATACCGCGCTGGCCGAACCCCCAACCCGGACATTCTCTGTAATCGGGAAATCAAATTCAAAGTTTTTCTCGAATATGCCGAAATGCTCGGCGCTGAATCTATTGCCACCGGCCATTATGTTCGCCGCAGCGACCAGAATGGCCAAACCTTTTTGCTTAAAGGGCTGGACACCAACAAGGATCAGAGCTATTTCCTTCACGCTGTTGATGAGGCTGCTCTGGCAAAATCCCTGTTTCCCGTTGGCGAACTGGCAAAGCCTGAAGTGCGTAAACTTGCCGAGCAGCACGACCTCGTCACTTACAACAAAAAGGACAGCACCGGCATCTGTTTTATTGGTGAGCGCCGCTTTAAAGACTTTCTTGAACAGTACCTTCCGGCACAGCCGGGGGATATCGAAGATGAAAATGGCGCTAAAATAGGCCGCCATGCCGGGCTGATGTACCACACAATCGGTCAGCGCCAGGGGCTGGGTATCGGCGGCGTCAAGGGAGCCAATGAAGAGCCCTGGTATGTTGCCGGGAAAGACCTGGCGCGCAATGTGCTTATTGCTGTTCAGGGCGGCCATCATCCTCTGTTAATGTGCGACGCACTGCATCTGACCTCTATCCACTGGATTAACGGCGAGCCCGACCTGCCCCTGGATTGCCAGGCAAAAACCCGCTATCGCCAGCCCGATCAGCACTGCCGCATTGTTCCCACTGAACGCGGTTACAGGGTCGAATTTTCATCACCCCAGCGGGCGGTCACTCCTGGACAATCGGCGGTTTTTTATCGCGGGGATGTTTGTCTGGGCGGCGGCATAATCGAAGAGGCAATTCGCTAACGGTAAAAAGGGCATTATTTGTGCGTCGTTTGCCGTGAATATCATCAGCAATCCGTTACTGCCCCTTAGTGGCCAGCACTGAAACTTTGACAATATCATCACAGGGAATACTCCATCATGCTAGACAGGCTTTTTCCTCCGCCCACTCGGGAACAGGTTATGGCTCTTGCCGGGGTTTTCCAGGGCTGCGCCCTGGTTGACAGCTATGCTCGCCTGGGCATAGCCAATAGCGCAGCCGTGGAAAACGCACTTTTTAGCCTGCTCCAGCAGAACCCCAAATCTACTGAAGCCGTATACGGCAGTATCGCCAGTCTCGAAGTAGGTTTTGCCGCCATGGAAAAAATCCTCGACAACCCCAAGGATGACCAAAGCGCCATGCTGCTTCGCTACGCGGTGGGTGTTTTATATATAGCCAGAAAAATATCTGCAAATACAGCAATGTTAAACCACATCGGACAGGGCATAGAAAATGCGGCGCGGCAGTCGGAACACTTTTCCCTCAGCCACGCCAACGTGATCGCCAACATTGCCGATCTCTACCAAAAAACCATCAGCACCTTGAAATTTCGCATTCAGGTCAATGGCGTTGCCACCCACTTGCAACAACCCGCCATTGCCAGTCGAATTCGCTGCCTGCTGTTCTCTGCGGTGCGTTCCGCCTTTCTCTGGCAACAATTAGGGGGCAGCCGCTTCCATTTGATGTTTCGACGCAGCGCTGTCCTTAACATTGCCAAGGAACTGCACCGGGAGGCAAAAAATCTCAATCGGGTCTGAAACTTTTTTGCCTTGTACCGTCATTGGCCGAAGGCCAATCCAGAAAAGACAGGGATATTCACAGATTTCAGCGGGTCTTTTCTCGGCGCGACCTAGAGTCTGTGGTTAATAGCAACTGTAATCGATCTTTATATCGGTTAAAATCGCCGCCTTCGACAAACAGCTCCCGCCCTCATTATTTTTGGATTACACAGCATGAACCTCTCAGCCCTTACCGCAATTTCCCCCATCGACGGCCGCTATGGCAGCAAAACCCAATCCCTGCGCGATATATTCAGTGAATACGGCCTGATCAAAGCGCGGGTGATGGTGGAAATTCGCTGGCTACAAAAGCTGGCCGATCATCCCGGCATCATCGAAGTGCCCGCTTTCAGCAGTCAAGCCAATGCCCTTCTTGACGGTATCGTCGACAATTTTTGTGAGGCGGACGCGAATAGAATCAAGGACATAGAGCGGACTACTAATCACGATGTTAAAGCGGTGGAATATTTTATTAAGGAAAAAATTGGCGCAAACCCGGAGCTCAATGCCGTCAGCGAATTTGTTCACTTTGCCTGCACCTCCGAGGATATCAACAACACCTCCCACGGCGTTATGCTCACCCAGGGGCGTGATCAGGCGCTGTTGCCGCTGGTGCAGAAAATTCACGACGGCCTCAGCCAAATGGCCATTGATTACGCCGATATTGCGATGATGTCCCGCACCCACGGCCAAACCGCTTCGCCAACTACCGTGGGCAAGGAAATGGCCAATGTCGCCTATCGTCTGCAGCGCCAGATTGAGCAGATCAAAAACATTCAATTGCTGGGCAAGATCAACGGTGCTGTCGGCAACTACAATGCCCATTTGTCCGCCTATCCAGAGGTTGACTGGGAGAATATCGCCAGGGAGTTTGTCACCAGCCTCGGCCTTACCTGGAACCCCTATACCACCCAAATTGAACCCCACGACTGCATTGCCGAACTCTTTGACGCCATTGTTCGCATCAACACCATTCTCATTGATTTTGATCGCGATATCTGGGGTTATATTTCCCTCGGCTACTTCAAGCAGAAACCGGTTGCCGGCGAAGTGGGCTCTTCCACCATGCCCCACAAGGTCAACCCTATCGACTTTGAAAATTCTGAAGGCAACCTGGGAATAGCCAACGCCATTTTCAGTCATCTTGCGCAAAAACTTCCGATTTCCAGATGGCAGCGCGACCTCACCGACTCAACGGTGCTGCGCAATATGGGGGTGGGTTTTGGCTATAGCCTGATCGCCTACGAAGCCACCCTCAAAGGGATGAGCAAGCTGGAAATCAATAGGGAGCGCCTGGCTGCTGATCTCGACAACGCCTGGGAAGTTCTCGCTGAGCCGGTGCAAACGGTGATGCGCCGCTACAATATCGAAAAGCCCTATGAAAAACTCAAGGAGCTGACTCGCGGGCAAGGCATTACCGAAGAAAAAATGCGTCAGTTTATTGAATCCCTCGATATTCCCGAAGAAGCCAAAACCTCATTGCGCAAGCTGACGCCGGCAACCTATACGGGCAATGCCGCAGCCCAGGCAAAGCGAATCGGCCAATGATCCGCTTTCCGCAGGGAATTGATGCCGAGAGTTTTCTCCGCGATTACTGGCAACAAAAGCCGCTGCTGATTCGCCAGGGCATACCCGGCTTTCAGGCGCCCCTGGACGGGGATGAACTTGCCGGGCTGTCCCTTGAGGACGAGGTGGAATCCCGGTTGGTCCTGGAGCAGGGTTTTGAACGCCCCTGGGAGCTGCACCACGGCCCTTTTAGCGAGGAGGATTTTGCCCGCCTGCCGACAACACCCTGGACGCTGCTGGTTCAGGCTGTTGATCTCTGGGTGCCCGAGGTCAGAGAGATTATCGACGAATTCCCATTTTTGCCGCGCTGGCGCATGGACGACATTATGGTCAGTTACGCCAATGATGGCGGCAGCGTTGGCGCCCACTTCGATTACTACGATGTCTTTCTGATTCAGGGAATGGGCAAGCGGCGCTGGTCAATTGGCGGGCTCTGTGATGAAAATACTCCTCTTCTGGACGGCACAAGTCTCAAAATTCTGAAAAATTTTGATCCCCTTGAAAGCTGGGTGCTGGAATCTGGGGATATTCTCTACCTTCCACCGTGCATTGCCCACCACGGCGTCGCCGAAGGCGAGTGCATGACCTACTCTCTCGGCTTCAGATCCCCCACCGCGGGTGAAATGCTCGATGATCTGGCCACAGAAATTCTCAGCCAGGGCGGAGGTCATTATTATCGCGATCCGCCCCTGACACCGGCAATGGCGACCACGGCAATAAACCCGGAATTTGTGCAGCAGGCGAAACAGTTATTGGCCTCGGTTCTCGATAATGAGCAACGCCTTGGGGAATGGTTTGCCAGTTATATGACCAGACCCAAATATCAGGATATCGACATCGATGACCCTGAGCTGCAACGCAAAGCAGTCTCCCCTGGCACCAACGAAAAACCGGGCAAAACCTATATTAACGGGCTTGAGGCGGAATAGTTTTTGCTGTAACTCTTTAAGGTCATTATCGACTTTTTTGCCCTTGCCGCGATAGCAGCGAAGAGAGGATCAGCTATGCAGTTCTACAGCAGAAAATGGATAAAACCCGAGGATCTCAACCCCAATGGCAGTCTTTTTGGCGGCAGGCTGTTGAGCTGGATTGACGAAGAGACCGCTATCTTTGCCATGTGCCAGCTGGGCGGAGAAAAGCATCTGGTGACCAAATACATTTCTGAAATCAACTTTGTCAGCTCCGGCAGGCAGGGGGATATTATTGAAATGGGTGTTGAAGTGATCGCTCTTGGCAACACCTCCATCACCATGAGGGCGGAGGTTCGCAACAAGGTGACCAAAAGCACCATTATCTCTATCGACAATATCGTCTTCGTCAACCTCGATGAAGACGGCAAGCCCGTGCGGCACGGTTTTGAATCTGTCGCCTGCTTGCCTGGAGAATAGCCAAAGCGCTAATCGGCGGACTCGGCACTGCCCCCGGGCCAGCGGTAATCGCTGACACCCATAAAAAGACTGTCTTTTGTGGTGATTGACTGGGTTTTACCCATGCTCCAGGAGGTGGTTTCTATGCTGTGTCCCATGGCGCGCAGCCGCTCCAGAGTATCAACGCCAATGCCCTTTTCCACATAGAGTACGTCGGGCAGCCACTGATGGTGTATGCGCGGTGCGGCGGTGGCCTCGGCGACGTTCATGTTAAAATCCACCACGTTGAGCACCATCTGCAGCACGGAAGTGATGATTCTACTACCTCCCGGACTGCCCGTGACCAGAACCGGGTTGCCTTCTTTTAGCACAATCACTGGCGTCATTGACGACAGTGGTCGTTTCCCCGGAGCAATGGCATTGGCGGCGTTGCCCACCAGCCCGTAGGCATTGGGGACACCGGCTTTTGCGGAGAAGTCATCCATTTCATTATTGAGCAGAAATCCGGCTCCCGTTACGGAGATGCCATTGCCGTATGAAAAATTGAGGGTGTAGGTGTTGCTGACAACGTTGCCATCCTTATCCCAAACAGAGTAATGGGTGGTTTGTGGGCTTTCCTCATAAAGAGTCAGACCTGGTTTAACCTGCGCAGAGTCTGTGGCCTGAGACAAAGCGATACCATCCCGCAATGTGGCCGCATAGGGTTTGGCCACAAGCTTTTCGACGGGAACAGCAACAAAATCGGGATCGCCCAAATATTCACTGCGATCCGCATAGGCTCTGCGCATAGCTTCCACCAGGCGGTGAATATAATTGCTGCTGTTATGGCCGAGGGCGGCAAGATCCCAACCCTCAAGAATATTGAGCATTTGAATCAGATGTATTCCCCCCGAGGATGGCGGCGGCATAGAGACTATGCTGTGTTCACGGTAAGTGCCAACCACAGGTTCTCGCTCGACGACCCTGTAGTTCTTTAAATCCTCCAGGGTTATGGCGCCAGCCATTTTTGCCATTTCCTCGACAATCATTGCCGCCGTTGTGCCCTCATAAAAATCCCGGCCATGACTGCGGGCAATTCTGTCCAGGGTTGCCGCCAGATCCGGTTGCCGCCAGATATGGCCGGGTTTAAAGGTGGAGCCGTCTGAATGGTAAAAATAGCGAGCGGAAGTTGGGTGTTTTTTAAGGCGTGCCTGGGACTCCTCCAGTGACCATGCCAGGGGGTAGGAAACCGGAAACCCCTTTTTGGCGAGGGCAATTGCAGGAGCCATAACAGTGCCCAATGGCAAGACGCCATATTTTTTCTGGACATGCACCAACCCGGCAACAGTGCCCGGAACCCCGGATGACAGGGCGCTAGACCGGGCAAGATTGGCATCGACCTTGCCCGAGTCATTAACAAACAGGTCAGCATGGGCTGCTGCTGGCGCCATTTCCCGATAATCGATGGCAATACTTCTATTTTCTTCACTGAGATGAATCAGCATAAAACCGCCGCCGCCCAAGTTGCCCGCCTGGGGCAATGTCACGGCAAGGGCAAAGCCGGTGGCCACGGCGGCGTCAACCGCGTTCCCCCCCTGGGCAAGGATGTCGGCGCCAACCCGGCTGGCAATTTGCTCCTGACTGACAACCATTCCTCCCTGACCCATCTGGGGATGAAAGCGATCGCCATATTCAAGGATGGGAACGCCATCGCCGAAGACCGATAAGCTTGCAAACAGTGCTACTATTAAAACGCTGAAGAAAAATTTCTTGGCTGGCATCATTGATCTGAAGTCTGTTTCACGATTGGGCTTCATGGTATAACGAACAGCGAATAATTCCGAGTGCGGTCACCATTGTCATGACAGAGACTATCGATTTCTTTCCCATTAGCATTGAGCAAACCAGCTGGCAGTCCTCAAGGGAAATTCTTGAAGCCATTCGCCGGGAAGTGTTTATCGACGAGCAACAGGTTCCGGACAATGAAGAGGTTGACGACCTGGATCCCCAGGCCATTCACTGGATTGCCTGGGGCGAGCAGGATATTCCCATGGCCACAGCGCGCCTGGTGAATAATAAAATTGGCCGCATGGCTGTGCTCAAACCATTTCGTAAAAAAGGGGTGGGGTCATCGATTTTGCGCGCCATTATCAAATACGGGGTAGAACAGAAATTCGCAGAACTCATCCTCGACGCCCAGGTGCGGGCGCTACCTTTTTATAAGGACAATGGCTTTGTCGTTACCGGAAGAGAATTCAAGGATGCCGGCATTGCCCATGTCCCTATGGCCATTGACCTCAATAAATACATTCACCGCCGCTTTGAACCAAACCTTGCCGATATTAATGAAGAGCTTCGCCAACATCTCGAACTTAACACCAGTGAAGACTTTGCCAAAGCTGCACTTACCCTTGTCGATCACAGCGATCGCGCTATAAAAATTTTCAGCAAGCACCTGGATCCCAGGGTTTACGATAACCAGGCGTTCTGCTCCTCCATCCATCGTCTGGCAACCAACCATCCCAATGCCAGGGTGCAGTTGCTGGTGCGGGACGGCTCGTGGCTGGGTCGGCATTTTCACCGCCTGGTGGAGACTCAACACCGCTTGCAGAGCCGCATTGAATTGCGCTGCCTCACTCCGGAAATCGAGATTCAACACCAGGAGTTTATGACCGGGGACGACAGCTCAGTACTCTATTTTGTCAACCCCGGCCACTACCAGGGCTATCTCTGCCTCTATTCGCCTATTGAAGCCAGACGGCTCAATACGGAATTCGATTCACTTTGGAGCCACAGCCAACCGGATCCTCAGGTTAGAAAACTCTATATTTAATAACGGGTTGAAGAACAATCTTCAACTGAAATAAAACCTCAGACTATTTGCACAAAGCCATTGAGCGGAGCATCGCCGAACCCTCTATGGCAGGGCAATCTGCCCATAGAGAGTTCGGCAACAAAGCTGGGGGCTAGTACCCGTATTTAGCCTTGGCTTTTTGACGGTAGGCGTGCAACAGCGGTTCGGTATAGCCACTTGGCTGTTCCTTGCCTTTGAGAATCAGATCTTTGGCAGCGGCAAAGGCGACACTGTTATCAAAGTCGGGCGCCATATTGTGGTAGTTGGGGTCGCCGGCATTCTGACGATCGACCACGGCAGCCATTTTTTTCAGTGTCGCCACCACCTGGTCTTCGCTGCAGATGCCGTGATGCAGCCAGTTGCAGATATGCTGGCTGGAAATTCGCAGGGTGGCGCGATCTTCCATCAGGCCGACATCGTGAATATCCGGCACCTTTGAGCAGCCAATGCCCTGCTCCACCCAGCGCACCACATAGCCGAGGATGCCCTGGGCGTTATTGTCCAGCTCTTCCTGAATCGCCTCAGCGGTCAATGCCATATCTCCCAGCAGGGGAATTTCGAGAATATCGTCGACATTGGCAGGAGTCCGTTTGGCAAGATCTTCCTGGAGGGCAAAGACATCCACTTGGTGGTAATGGAGGGCGTGCAGTGTCGCCGCTGTTGGCGACGGCACCCAGGCGGTGTTGGCGCCGGCTTTGGGGTGATTGATTTTGGCCTTGAGCATGTCGGCCATATTGTCTGGAATCGCCCACATGCCCTTGCCTATCTGGGCTTTGCCTTTCAGGCCACAGGCCAGACCAATGTCGACATTGCTGGCTTCATAGGCGTGAATCCATTTGCGGTTTTTGAGTTCGCCTTTGGCAGCAAAGGCGCCGGCCTGCATGCTGGTGTGAATTTCGTCGCCAGTTCTGTCGAGAAAGCCGGTATTAATAAAAGCAACCCGGTGACGAGCCGCGCGAATGCACTCTTTGAGATTCACTGAAGTGCGGCGCTCCTCATCCATAATGCCCACTTTGAGGGTATAGCGGGGCAATTTAAGCGCATCTTCAATGGCGGCAAACAGGTCGTTGGTAAAGGCCACTTCCTCCGGCCCGTGCATTTTCGGTTTAACGATGTAGATACTGCCTGTGCGTGAATTGCGCAGTTTGCCGGTGCCCTTGATATCGTGAATGGCGGCCAGGGATGTGATCATGCCGTCCATAATCCCTTCGGGAATTTCGTTGCCTTCGGCATCGAGAATGGCTGGCGTGGTCATCAGGTGTCCCACATTGCGCACAAACAACAGACTTCTGCCGGGCAGTGAAAAGGCTTCGCCTTCAGGAGAAAGATAATTGCGATCCTCATTCATTTTGCGAACAAAGGTATTGCCACCTTTGGTGACGGCTTCTTCCAGTGTGCCTTTCATCAGACCCAGCCAGTTGCTGTAAACCAGGCATTTGTCCGGTGCGTCAACTGCGGCAACGGAATCCTCGCAGTCCATAATGGTGGTCAGGGCGGACTCGAGAACAATATCCTTGATACCAGCGCTGTCGGTAGCGCCGATTTGATGGCTAGCATCAACTTGAATTTCTATATGCAAGCCATTGTTTTTTAATAGAACTGTTTTTGGTTTTTCAGCATCGCCACAATAGCCGCAGAACTGGCCGGGATCTTTCAAAGTCACGATACTGCCGCTGGCAAGGGTAACGACCAAGCGGCCGTTATCGATGCTATAGGCAGTCGAGCCCACATGGCTTCCCTCCGCCAGGGGGAAATGGGCATCGAGAAACTCCCGACCACGGGCAATCACCAGATTTCCCCGCACAGGATTGTAGCCTCCAGCTTTTTCAGCGCCATTTGCTTCGGAGATAACGTCAGTGCCATACAGGGCATCGTAGAGACTTCCCCAGCGGGCATTGGCGGCGTTGAGGGCAAAGCGGGCATTCATCACTGGAACCACAAGTTGGGGGCCGGCTTGCAGTGCGATTTCGCTGTCGACGTTTTCAGTGCCGATACTGAAATCTTCGCCAACGGGAACCAGATAATTCAGCTGCTGGAGGAAATTTTTGTAGGCGGCAAAGTCGTGGAGCTTGCCCCCGGAGATGTCGCGGTGCTCAAGATGCCACTGGTCAATGGCGGCCTGGAGCGCGTCCCGCTTTTCAAGTAGCGCTTTATTTCTCGGAGCAAACTCGTTGACCAAAGCACCAAAAGCCGACCAGAAATCAGTGGAATCAACACCTGTGCCCGGAGCAATTTGCTCGTTGACCAGGGTATAGAGGGCGGCATCTACCTGAAGTCCAGCGATCTGAACCCGCTGACTGGCTGAGGAAGTGGAGGTTTGCTGTGTCATAGTTTTGCCTTTCATTGCTGATGCACCGCCTTCAGAAAGTTGTCAAGCTAGCGCTGAAGGGCGGGGGTAGTTAAAGAATATCGGCTATGTTAATGGCTGGGCAAAAATCAATCAAAGGAATTAGGGTTATGGCCAGCATTCACTAAATCGATAGTGTTAGCGGCCAGCTTAAAATTGTTAATCCAAGAGACTGTCTGCCCTGCTCTCTCGATCGATGTCGCTGGCGAGCTCAATCAGCAGACGCCGCATCCAGCGGTGGGAGGGGTTGTGCTGAAGCAGTGGTGACCATGCCATTTTAAGTTCGATGGGGGGGATGGGAAACGGCGGCTGTCGCACCACAAGATTGTATTCATGACCCACATGGCGAGCCGCCTTGCTGGGAACCGTAACAATCAGGTTTTTCTGCCTGGCAAGCAGCATGGCAGAAAGATAATGGCGCGTATAGACACGAATTTTGCGGGTTTTTCCCAGGCGTTTTAATGCCTTGTCCACCCAGCCGAGCTTTTGAATATCGCCGCCGGGCTTGATTCCCGTGCCCGCGCCCCAGCCGGTTTTGCTGACCCAGACATGATCCCCCGCCAGGTAGGCGCCCAGGGTAAAATTTTCCAGCAGTGGATTTTCCCTGCCGATAACACAGGCATAACTGTCTTCCCACAGGGTAACCTGGTGAAATGACTGGGGCAGGTTGTCGAAACGGTTGATCACCATATCCACATTGCCGCGCTCGACATCTTCAAAGCTCATATCGCTGGGGGCGAGAATGTCGAGAACAATTTCCGGCGCCTCTTGCTGCAATCGCGCCAACAGGGAAGGAATCAGTGTCGCCTCGGTATAATCGCTGACCATGATGCGAAAGACCCGGTTGGCTTTGGAGGGGTCAAACTCCGTATCCGATTGCAGAGCTCGCTCCACCGACAGCAGCGCCTCCCGCACCAGCGGCTGCAGTTCGAGGGCTCGTTCTGTCGGCGTCATGCCCTCACTGGTTCGCACCAAAAGAGGATCATTGAAAAGCTCCCTGAGCCGACGCAGGCCGTTACTCATCGCCGGCTGGCTAAGGCCAATAAACTCTGCGGCGCGAGTGACATTGCGTTCGCGAAGAAGAACATCCAGATAAACCAAAAGATTAAGATCGACTCTTTCTATATTCATAAAAAAAATAGCGGAAATCAAAACTATAAATTAGGTAAATCATTACACAAACACTAGACTACGTCCACAAATTACTGACCATCACGGGGATACACCATGTCAAACTACCTCAATCAAATTGCCGACCTTAAAAAGGTTATTGATAGTGCAGGCAAAACCTGGGAAGCAATAAGTCCTGAGTCCGCCGCGCGCATGCGCCTGCAAAACCGCTTCAAAACCGGTCTTGACATTGCCCGTTACACGGCTGCAATCATGCGCAAAGACATGGCCGACTACGATGCCGATACTGCAGCCTACACCCAGTCCCTCGGCTGCTGGCACGGTTTTATCGGCCAACAAAAACTGATCTCCATCAAAAAGCATTTCGGCAAAACAGACAAGCGCTACCTGTACCTGTCCGGCTGGATGATTGCCGCCCTGCGCTCCGAATTCGGCCCCCTGCCGGATCAGTCCATGCACGAAAAAACCTCTGTGCCTGCCCTGATTGAAGAGCTGTACACCTTTTTGCGCCAGGCGGATGCCCGCGAACTGAACTACCTGTACCGGGATCTTGATGCCGCTCGCGCTGCCGGCGACGACGCCGCTGCAAATCTTATTCAGGACAAAATCGACAACTTCGAAACCCATGTCGTGCCCATTATTGCCGACATCGATGCCGGTTTTGGTAACGCCGAAGCCACTTATCTGCTGGCCAAGAAAATGATCGAAGCGGGCGCCTGCTGCATTCAAATCGAAAACCAGGTTTCCGACGAGAAACAGTGCGGCCACCAGGACGGTAAAGTCACCGTTCCCCATGCCGACTTTCTCGCCAAAATCAATGCTGTTCGCTACGCCTTTCTCGAGCTCGGTGTTGACGACGGTGTTATTGTTGCCCGCACCGACTCCCTGGGCGCTGGCTTGACCAAACAAATCGCCGTGACCAACGAACCGGGCGATCTTGGCGATCTTTACAACAGCTTCCTCGACGGCGACTATATCAGCAGCGCCGACGACATCAACAATGGCGACGTGGTTATTAAATCCCAGGGCAAACTGCTCAAGGTCAAGCGCCTGCAATCCGGCCTCTTCGAATTCAAGAAAGGCTCCGGGGAAGATCGCGTTGTCCTCGACTGCATCACCAGCCTGCAAAACGGCGCTGACCTGCTGTGGATCGAAACCGAAAAACCCCATGTCGGCCAGATTGCCAAAATGGTTAACCGCATTCGCGAAGTGGTGCCCAACGCCAAGCTGGTTTACAACAACAGCCCATCGTTCAACTGGACATTGAACTTCCGTCAGCAGGTGTTTGACGTATGGCAGGCAGAAGGTAAAGATGTTTCCGGTTACGATCGCGCCAAGCTGATGAGCGCCGAGTACGACAACTCTGAGCTGGCTGCAGAAGCCGACAGTCGTGTCCGCACGTTCCAGGCCGATGCTTCCCGTGAAGCTGGGATTTTCCACCATCTCATCACTCTGCCCACATACCATACCGCAGCACTGTCAACAGACAACCTGGCGAAAGGTTACTTCGGTGATGAAGGTATGCTGGCCTATGTGGCAGGGGTTCAGCGTCGCGAAATTCGCGAAGGTATCGCCACCGTCAAGCACCAGGATATGGCAGGTTCCAATATCGGTGACGATCACAAGGAATACTTTGCCGGTGATGCAGCCCTCAAGGCTGGCGGTAAAGACAATACCATGAACCAGTTTGGTTAATCTCATCGCTAAAAAGGAAAAGCGCTGAGTCAATCAGCGCTCGCCCCAAAAAGCCCCGGCATAAAAACCGGGGCTTTTTTATGAATAATTTTAAATCTTTACAGCAACGGCCTGGCAGAGACAATAATGCCATTGTTGTCGGCGTAGACGTATTCACCGGGATTAAAAGTGACGCCGCCAAAGGTGACGGCAATGTTCATATCGCCAATGCCTCGCCGCTCTGTTTTCAGCGGAATCGTGGCCAGCGCCTGAACACCAAAGTTGAAGCGCCCTATATCATCCACATCGCGAATGGCGCCGTATATGATGAAACCCTCCCAGCCATTTTTCATGGCAGTCTCGGCAATCATATCGCCAAGCAGCGCCCGCCGCAGTGATCCGCCGCCATCAACCACCAGCACCTTGCCGTGCCCGGGCTGGGCGGCACTGCCTTTTACCATGGAATTGTCTTCAAAACATTTGGCGGTGACAATTTGTCCACCAAAGGCTTTTTTGCCGCCGTAGTTGTTGAACAGGGGCTCTACCACTCTCACATCAGGGTTGGCATCGCAAAGATCGGGAGTTACAAATGTCATAGTTCACCTTGTAGTTGGCGAGTTTCGATTATCTGGAAAGGCAAATTTTAAAAGAAATCTGCAACAAAATCTGCGCAGATAATGACTTCGATGTAACTGGGTTGCAAAGAGCCTTTATCTACCTGTCAAAAAAGCAGCATCAATAAGCGGGTCCGGTTTCTATTCAGCTTTTGGGGAATGGTTTAACATGTCGCACGAGAAACACTTAGCCATTCGGGAACAGCCGATTTTGATCAAAGCGACCATCCACGAAATCCCTTTTCAGGGAGACACTGAAACTTTATTTAGCCACTTTCGTCATCTGCCGGGCGCCCTGTGGTTAGACAGTGGCAAACCGCGCTCGCTGCAAGGTCGTTTTGACATTATTTCCGCTTTACCGGAGGTTACCCTCACCACCAGGGGCAACGCGACCCTTGTTGTCAATGCCGATGGCTCTATGCTGTCCAGTGACAAACCGTTTGACACTGCCTGGGAGATCCTCAAAAACAAAGGGCTTCTCGGCAGTGAATACACCCATATGCCCTTTGTCGGCGGGCTCATGGGTTACTTCGCTTATGATCTTGGCCAGCATGCCGAGCAACTAATGACCGCCAGCAGTGATTCGCTTGCGGATATGCATCTGGGTTGGTACGGCTGGGCGGTGATTGTCAATCATCAATCGAGTAAATCCTGGCTTGTGGTTCATCCCGGCTGTAATCCGGCAACGGAAGCAGAAGTTCGTACCCTATTGGCAAAGAGCATGGAAAAGAGTGGTAAAAATGGCAGCGATAACAGGGAGTTTATTCTTCTCACACCTTTTCAGGCCGACATCGACAAAACAGCCTATGTGAAAAACTTCGACAAAATTCATCGCTATATTGGCGCTGGAGACTGCTACCAGGTCAATTACGCCCTGCGCCACCAGGCAAAATACAGTGGCGACCCCTGGCACGCCTATAAAGCCCTGAGGCGCGCCTCGCCTTCCCCCTACAGTGCCTATATGCCAACCGATAAGGGTGCTATTCTTTGCTGCTCCCCGGAGAGATTTCTCAAGGTTTCGGTTGGTCAGGTGGAAACCAAACCTATCAAGGGAACCTGCGCGCGCGGGATCTCGCTCGAGGAGGATCAGGAAAACGCTATAAGATTGCTTAACAGTAAAAAAGATCGCGCCGAAAACGTGATGATTGTCGATTTGCTGCGCAACGATCTCAGCCGCAATTGCGCCACCGGCTCAGTGCGTGTGCCCAAACTGTTTTCCCTGGAAAGCTTCGCCAATGTCCACCATCTGGTGAGCACGATCACCGGCACGCTGGCACCGGCAAGTACGCCACTGGATTTGCTCCGCGACAGTTTTCCCGGCGGCTCCATTACCGGGGCGCCCAAAAAGCGCGCCATGGAAATTATCGCCGAACTCGAGCCTGGGCGTCGCGGCATTTACTGTGGCAGCATCGGTTATATCAGTGCAACGGGACGTATGGATACCAACATTGCCATTCGCACCCTCGTTGCCGAACAAGGCACTCTGAGTTGCTGGGGTGGCGGTGGGATCGTCGCCGACTCGATGGCCGACATCGAATACGAAGAGGCTTTGCAAAAGGTCAGAAATCTGATGACGACATTAGAAAACATGGCTGCTGCTCAATAAGCACGGATCTCGGAAAGTTAAACATCTGCAATCAAGTGCAGAAAACTGTTCGGTTATACCCTAAACGGTTATAACTAAAAGTATTTGTTCTAAGCCGCAAGCTGTCGCTTTTCATTCTAAAACACTAAAATACCCAAGTTTTCATCACAGCAGCCTGGCTTCCATCGCTGCCCCCCGTTCAGTTGATGAGGCACAACTGCTGATGTAGGTAAAATTCTCAGGTTTTTATGGGCTTTCAACCCGCGAACCCCTGACTAAAAGAGAGCGTTATTTTGTCTGAACCAAGTATTATCGACCTGATTGGCAACACCCCGCTGGTCTACCTTAAAAAGGTATCCGAGCTCACCGGCTGCCGTATTTACGGCAAGGCGGAATTTCTCAACCCCGGCGGATCAGTGAAAGACCGCACCGCTCTTGGCATTGTGCGCGATGCCGAGCGCCGCGGAGAACTGCTGCCTGGAGGTGTTATCGTTGAGGGAACTGCGGGAAACACCGGCATTGGCCTCACCATGATCGCCAATGCCCTCGGCTACCGTTCGCTAGTGGTGATGCCTCAGACCCAAAGCAGGGAAAAGATTGAAATGCTTGATCTCTACGGCGCCGAACTGCACCTGGTGCCGAAAGCCAGTTACGACGACCCCCAGCACTATGTACACAGTGCGCGACGCATGGCGGAAAAGCTTGCAGCGACGGAAGCTAATGGCGCAGTCTGGGCTCGCCAGTTTGACAATCCGGCGAACGCGCAAATCCACTACGACACTACCGGTGCAGAAATCTGGCAGCAAACGGAAGGCAAGATCGACGGTTTCATCTGTTCTGTGGGCACCGGCGGCACTCTCGCTGGCGTCAGCAATTATTTAAAAGAGCGCAACCCGTCAGTTCGAATTGGCCTTGCGGATCCCGAGGGTTCTGCGCTGTATAGCTATCACACCAACGGCAAGCTGGAGTCTGAAGGCAGCTCCATCGCCGAGGGTATTGGAATCAGCATACTCACCGACAATTATCGGCAAGCAAAAATGGATAGCGCCTATTGCATCAGTGACCGCCAGGCGCTGCCTTACATTTTTGATTTACTCAAGGAAGAAGGTCTGTGTCTGGGTGGTTCCAGTGGCATCAATGTTGCCGGCGCGGTCGAGCTGGCGCGGGAACTGGGTCCGGGTCACACCATTGTCACCATTCTCTGCGATTACGGCCATCGCTATAAGAGCACCCTGTTTAATCCGGCCTTTCTGCTCAGAAAAGATCTGCCTGTGCCGGAGTGGATTCGCGACTAGATCAGCCCTTACTGCCAACCGACGGGCAGCTGGCGGGTGTTCGCGACAATGGCCGCGAGCACGTAAAGCGCAGTGTTGTCAGCACTCAATTTTGCGAAATGTGGTAGCAACAGTAGAGATCGTATTTAGGAATTTTCATGTTTCAAGCGTCAGAACTTCAACAGCTTAATGCAGAGCTAAGGCACAAATCCCCCCAGGACATCATTCACTGGGCAATGGGGTTGGGCAAAAACGTTTTTGCCTCCACCAGTTTTTCGCCTAATTCTGCAGGAACTCTGCATATGATTAAGCAGATTTACCCCAGCATGCCTATTATCTGGGTCGACAGTGGCTATCATTTGGCGGATACCTATCGTACAGCCGAAAAAATCATGACGGATTTGCAATTGAATATGCATATCTATATTCCCGAGATCACGGCAGAGCGCCGCAATGCGCTGATGGGCGGCATTCCTCATCCCGACGATGACGAAGAGCTTCACGCCGAATTTACCCGCCAGGTCAAGCTGGAGCCCTTTCAGCGCGCCATCAACGATTTACAGGGTGAAGTCTGGATCACCGGCATTCGGCAGCAGGAAACCGCCTTTCGCCAGAATCTCGACATTCTCAGCATGGACAACCGAGGCTTGTTGCGGGTTGCTCCGATTTTTTACTGGACGGAAGAACAACTGGAACATTATGTTCAGCAACACAATCTACCCAGTTGCAGGCACTACTTTGACCCAACCAAGGTTTTGGATGGCCGCGAGTGTGGATTGCACACTTCGGCTTGAACAGAATTTTAACGGTGGGCGGTTGAGGGAAGTTAATCAATGGGAAACAGAATCGGCGCTACGAGGTGGCAATAAAAATCAGTCGATGCGAACTTTTCTTCGCAACGCCTTGGTCTGGCCTTTTTTGACTTTGGTGTCCACCCTTTTCATCCGCGAAGATTTGCTGGGCTTGGTGGCTCTGCGCACCTTGGGTTCTGAATAAACACTGAGGATCACCTCTCGCAGCCTGTCGAGAGCGTCGGCGAGGTTTTTCTCCCGGGTGCGAAAGCGCTGCGCTTTAATAACAAGCACCCCATCGGAGGAAATGCGCTTGTCGCTGAGGGCGAGAAGTCGCTCCTTAATCCGCTCTGGAAGGGATGACGCGGCAATATCAAAACGCAAATGCACCGCAGAGGACACCTTGTTGACATTTTGTCCGCCCGCCCCCTGGGCGCGAATGGCAGACAGCTCAACCTCAGCATCAGAGATTGTGATTTCTGCATTGATGTAAAGGGGAAATGGTGAAGTCACCACGGGGGATTAACCACCAGTGGCATTCATAAAGCGAACAATATCGACGCGCTCGGCGTCAAAATAATGTTTCTCCGGTTTGTGGGCGATGGCCTTAACGATGGCATCTTTAAGTTTAGCCATTTCTCCTGGATAGCGACGCACCACGGCCTTGAGATCAACGGCGTTTTCGTTGCCAAGGCAAAGCAATAGTTTGCCCTCAACCGTCAAGCGCACCCGGTTACAGCTGCCGCAGAAATTGTTGGACATGGGCGAGATAAAGCCTATTTTTGAACCTGTCCCGGAAACTCGAAAATAACGGGACGGCCCTCCGGTAGTTTCTGTGCTGGCAGTAAGACTGTAGATTCCAGCAAGTTTTTCGCGAATGCTGTCGCTAAAAATCTGGGTGTCGCTGCGTTTGTGGGAATCGATGTTGCCCAGGGGCATTTCCTCGATAAAGGAAATATCCATGCCCTGGTCTACCGCAAAACGGGCGAGATCAGCCACCTCGTCGTCATTAACCCCGGCAAGCACCACCACATTGAGTTTGATTTTTTCAAAGTTGGCGCGCTGTGCGGCCTCGATACCGGCAAGCACCTGATGGAGGTCGCCCACTCGGGTCATCTCTCGAAAACGCTGCTCATTGAGGCTGTCGATACTGATATTGAGGCGACGAATGCCTGCGGCTTTAAGAGGTTGCGCATATTTGGGCAGCAACAGGCCGTTGGTGGTCATCACGAGTTCTTTCAGTTGCGGCAGCTTGCCAAGGCTTTCGACCAGCTCCAGGGCGCCGTTTCTGGCCAGGGGCTCGCCGCCGGTAAGGCGTATTTTACTGACGCCAAGTTCGCTGAAAGCGGTGGCAAGGGTTGTCATTTCTTCGAGGGTGAGAATTTGCTCTTTGGGAAGAAATGTCATCTCTTCGGCCATACAGTAGGTACAGCGCAGATTGCAGCGATCCGTTACAGATAGCCGCAAGTAATTGATCTCCCGGCCAAAAGGATCGATCAACTGACTTTTGATCTGCTCGCCTTTCGCCTCTTCACTTATGTTTGATGCCTGGGGATTCGTCACGTTATTCAAGCGCCACCAGCCCTAATGGGGTGAATTATCAATAACCAAGACTAACACTGTACGCGGGTGAAATTCCACCGTTTTCAATACTTGGGGCGTCGTCTACCACATAAGATCATCGGGAATCTGATACTCCGCATAGGGATCGTCTTCCGCTGCAGTTTCAGCGCTCATGATATTGTGGACAATGATGCGATTTTTGTCCCTCTGCTTAATTTTTTCGGCAACAACTGCGGGAATAAGTTCATAATTTTCGCCATGCTTTACGATCGCTACCTGCCCCTTGCCAAGCTGCTTGTGCAAGTTTTCTGTCACATAGAGTTTTTTGATTTTTTTATCGTCGCTGAACTGATAGGCGATTTCGCCGTGCTGGCGATCGAGCCGATTGGTGCTAATCAACTGGGCAATTTGCGCCTGAACCGCTTTTTGCTCAGCGGCAGCCTGCCTTTGCAGATTGATCTCCCGGTCGCGGGCGGCTTTTTCGGCAAGGGCGCGCCTGGCCAGTTCTTTGGTTTCATCGACACCAGGGCTGCCCCTGGATTGCTGTTTTGCCTGCTTATGTTTTTCGTGCTTGACCTTCTTGACTTTTTTGTTGTCAACAACGCCAGCTTTAAGGAGTTGATCCTGCAGGGATGCCATAATAGAACCTTTTCAAAAACTCAAGGCGGCTATTATCGGGAATATCCGCTGCAGGTCAAACAGGGAATCCATCGAGCCTGTTACAGCAGACAGGCTCGATGGAATTGCCGGAGCCTGAATTACTGGATCAGAATTGCCGGAATAGTCAGGCCGCACAGATGGCATTGCCGTGGTCATGAACTTCCACCAGGTTGCGGTGAAGGCTCTTGACAGCATTGTCGTAGTCGCTCTCATCAACGACAAACTGCATATCGACCTGACGCATGGATTGATGCATGGCCAGCACTGAAATCCCCGCATCGGCCAAGGCGCCAACCGCCTTGGACAAAATTCCAGGAACCTTCATATCGCTGCCGATGGCTGAGACAATCGCAACTTTGCGAACCTCGATACGGCTATCGGGATGAGCCTCCTCAATAACCGCACGAATTCTTTTTGCGGTTTTGAGATTGGTCGCCAGGTAATGGGAAATGCTGTTGGCAGTGATATCCTTGGTAATGATTTGTGCCTTAAACCGTGCGATGGCTTGAAGAATATCCCGGTCATAGCGATGGATTTCCCCCATCATGTTTTGTTCAAGACATTCGATGGCATAAATATTTTTGCGCCCGGCAATAATTTCGACACAGGGGGTGTCGCTGACATATTCACCGGTAACCAAAGTGCCATTGTGGTCGGGCTCAAAGGTATTTTTGATGCGCAGGGAAATGCCCTGCTGGCGCAGACCTTTGGCTGCTTTGGGATGAATCGCCTCCATGCCAAGGTTGGCGAGCTGATCGGCAACATCGTAATTGGTGCGGCCAATAGGGACAGCATTTTCCTCCCCCACCAGGCGCGGATCGGCGCTGCTGAGGTGAAATTCCTTATGAATAATTGCCTCGCTGGCATTGGTCAACACCGCGACCCGGCTAAAGGTCATTTCACTGTAACCGCGCTCAAAAGATGTCATCAAACCTTCAGCGGTATGGGTATAGCCGGTAACGATGGCGAGCTCCTTGCCGAGATCAATACCTTTAAAGGCTCCTTTGATGCGCTCGTCCAGGGTCAGGTGTTTGTCAGTATTCCACCCGGTCAGATCGACAAAGCGGGCATTGATACCTTCTTCTTCCTTGAGTAATTTTGCCAAATTCCAGGCGCTATGAGCCTCGCCAAGGCTGGCGAGCATTTCGCGGACTGTATCTATATGGGTGTCCAAATCAAAATGCCCATGTTGACAGATGTTTTCCAGATCGATCAGGCACTGGCGCGCCTCTTCCACACGCTGACCGATAAAATCATCAGCCTCAGCCCTAATGGCACTGTTTCTGAAAAGGTTGGCGTTTAATTCGTGGAACAGAACTTTAAGCGCATCCATAGCTTCCTGCCAGGGTTGATCGTCACCGGTATTGGCAAACAATGCATAAACCCCAGGTTTGCCGGTTTTCTTGGCTTCCAGCAGAGCATCGGTAATTCCACCGTAGGCAGAGACAACAAAGATGCGGTTATAAATATTCGTGGAATTACAGCCACGATAAATAATATTGTCCCTGACGGCGTCGTACTGAAGCATGGACGTGCCGCCGATTTTTTCAACTGTATGCATATTGTGGCACTCCTTTGTTAATGGTTAATGGGTTGTAATACTACAAAGCATTTAATCATTAACGGCTTCTGCCTTCAGCTCGTATGCGCCCTCGGCGTTGTGAACCTCCTTGCCGTGAAGCGGGGGATTAAATACACAGGCCATTTTCATTTCTTCCTCGGCGCGCAGAATGTGCTTGTCATGCTGATCGAGCAAATAAATGGTACCCGCTTCAATGTTATGTATTTTTCCTGTAGCACAATCTTCAATAGTTCCTTTACCGGAAAGGCAGTACACAGATTCAAAATGATTCTGATAGTGCATTGGCAGTTCCGCACCCTTATAAATGGTGGTGATATGGAAAGAAAAGCCCATATTGTCACCTTTCAGCAGCAGCCGGGTGCTTTCCCAGCCAGTGGAGACAATGCGGCGATCAGTTTTTTCGGCATCTTGCAGTTTTCTAACAATCATATTGGTTCCTTTAAAAGGTTTAATTTCCAGGGTTAAGAAGGATTGGCAATCAGTTTTAGCGGTGCCTCCCAGTCATCTGAGAAAAAATCTTCTTCCTCTGGTAACTGGTCGACATTACCCAGCACCTCGCGAACGCTTTCTTCAATGATATCCAGACCTTTTTTAAGATTTTCATCGCTGATAGTCAGACTGCACAAACATTTGACCACCTGATCGTCGGCGCCACTGGTTTCAATAATCAACCCTTTTTTAAAAGCCAGGCGAGCAATTGCCCCGGCAAGTTCGCCACTGACACAATTCAACCCCTGGAACATGCCGCGCCCGCGAGTGGTGAAATTACCTTCGCCGTAATTGGCGACAATTTTTCCCAAGCGCTCGGCAATGTATGCCCCTTTGCGCTGCACTTCTTTAGCGAAGCTATCGTCAGACCAATAATGATCAATGGCCGCTTTGGCGGTGACAAAGGCCAGGTTGTTACCACGGAAAGTGCCGTTGTGCTCACCGGGACGCCATTGGTCAAGCTCGGGCCGAATCAAAACGATGGCAAAAGGCAGTCCATAACCACTAAGGGATTTTGACAGGGTCACGATATCCGGCTTTATCTCCGCCTCTTCAAAACTGAAGAAGGATCCGGTGCGGCCACAACCGGCCTGAATATCATCGACAATTAGTAAAACATCGTGTTTTTTACAAACTGCAGAGAGATTGCGCAACCATTCCATGCTGGCGACGTTAATACCACCCTCTCCTTGAACAGTTTCCACAAGCACGGCTGCAGGGTGGTCTATACCACTGGAAGAATCGCTGAGCACTTTATCGAGATAGGCGGTGGTATCGATATCGTCGCCAATGTAACCGTCATAGGGCATTCTGCTGATGCCATTAAGCGTAGTGCCGGATGCACCTCGATGGTGGGAATTCCCGGTTGCCGCCAGGGAACCCAGGGTTACGCCGTGAAAGCCGTTGGTAAAGGAAACAACATTTTCCCGTCCAGTGACATTGCGAGCCACTTTAATGGCAGCTTCAACTGCATTGGTTCCTGTTGGCCCTGTAAACTGCACCATGTATTCCATGCCGCGAGGCTGAAGAATTTTCTCATTCAACGTGGTTAAAAAGGCTTCCTTTGCGGTGGTATGCAAGTCCAGGCCATGGCAAATGCCATCGTTCTGGATGTATTCGAGCAGGGCTTGTTTGAAATGGTCATTGTTATGACCATAATTCAAAGTGCCGGCGCCAGCCAAAAAATCCAGATAGGCGTTACCTTCGCGATCGTACATCCACTCTCCCTTGGCCTTTTCAAACATTTTGGGAAACGAGCGGGCGTAACTTTGCACTTCAGATTCAATCTCTTCGAAAATTTTCATAGTATTCTCGGGTATAGATAATAAATTTTTTGACAAGGCAGCTGTGCCGTGCAACGGTTTTTAAAAATGGCTTCTATCTGAACGGACCAATCACAAAGCGAACTTCTGAATCGTGCTTTCCGGAAAAATGGCGTTCTTTATCGTAAACAACCGCTCTGCTCAGCCCAGTCTGGTGACGCTTGGCAAAGCTGGCAAACAGATTGGCGGAAGCCTGATTGTCTGGTGTCACCGTGGTATGCAAGTAGCGGACGCCTTTGCAGGCAGGGCTGCCAACAAGAAAATCAAGCATTTTCCCACCCAGCCCCTGGCCGCGGGCAGCAGATGACACAGCCACCTGCCAAACAAACAAAACCTCAGTATCCTTAGGTGGTATATAAGCAGAGATAAAGGCTACCAGCTGGCCATCGTGCTCAACCTTGACGCTGGTCTCAGCAAAATGGTCGCACTGCAAGATGTTGCAGTAAATGGAGTTTTCGTCGAGGGGGGGGCATGAACTGATCAGTTCATGTACGCGCAGGCCATCTTCAGAAACGGGGGAGCTAAACTGATAGCCCCCCTGGCTACTGTTGGGTTCCGTATCCACTGCAGAGCCTTCCCTGCCAATGTTGCTATGAGTATCCATAATAAAAATTCCTTGAGTAATTAATTTCACATCAAAATATATTTTTAGCGATAATTTCACATATAATGTTGTTTTAACTAATTATCTTCATATTTTGATAATGAATATGTATTGTACTCAATATAATATTTTTTTCAAGCCGCCACTCCGCCACCAGGCTGGATGCAATGGCTTGATTGCCCTATTCGTCAGTATTGATTAACCTTTGAAACAACCTTGAACGTAGCAAATTCCGTGACCCAGATTGATGAAGTATTAATGGCTCTGCGCAGAGTCATTCGCGCAACCGATATGCATTCCAAACACTTGAGCAAAACTGCAGGCCTGACAGCGCCCCAACTATTGGTGCTACAAACCCTGGATCGTCATGGCGAAGTCACTATCGGCGAAATAGCAAAAGCAATCTCCCTCGGCCAGGCGACAGTAACCACCATTATCACCCGCCTGGAAAATCGCGGCTCTGTAACACGGGAAAAGTCCCAACAGGATCGCCGCAAAGTGTTTGTGACATTGACGCCAGAGGGCAAACAACTTCTTGCCAGGGCGCCCACTCCGCTTCAGCAGAAATTTGTCACTCAGTTTGCGGGGCTGGAAAGTTGGGAACAATCCATGATCCTATCCTCCCTGCAGCGGGTCGCTACAATGATGGACGCCAATGATATAGACGCCTCGCCATTTCTGGATGTGGGCGATCTTGATCGCGGCAATAATGATTGGGAAACATAGGCAAGGCTGGTATAAAACTTCGCCGCAGATATTATATTGGCTGATCCGTTAATTGATTTTTTAAGAGCAGCCAATAGTCACTGATCAATCCCTGCAATAGCGGAATCACCGCCCATTCACTGGTGTTTTCGCAGGACAACAACTGACAATCCATGCCACCGTAACCCATTGCGGCGTATTCCCAGTCAATTACATAAAGCTGCCCTTCCTGCTCAATGACATTGCCAGACTGTAAATCGTGGTGGGTAAGCACCGGCGTCCAGGAAGCCAATTGAAACTCCTCTATACTTGCTTTGTGATGTTTTTTTCGACATTCCAACTCATCAGGAATCGATGCTTCCAGAGACTTGAGGCAGGATTCGTAATGACAAAGGTGCTGCCAATAATCAAATTTCGGCAAAGGCAGTTTGATTTTTTGAATGTTATCGAGCAACTGTCGCACTCTGTTCTGATTATGGGGCAGCCCAAAGCTTTCCGCTTGCCAGATGGTTCCAGAAATATATTCAGTAACAAGGATTCCATTTAAAAGATCGCAAAACAGAATAGAGGGCGCCAACCCCGCTCTGGCGGCTGCGCGGTGAATTTGTTTCTCCCGGAACCGATCAATA
Organism: Porticoccaceae bacterium; assembly: GCA_050175615.1. GTDB lineage: Bacteria > Pseudomonadota > Gammaproteobacteria > Pseudomonadales > Porticoccaceae > CAYXXZ01. The sequence continues at coordinate 34,379 of JBFXIU010000009.1, forward strand.
TTCAGCGCTGTGTCGTGGAGGGAGTTTACTCGAACCACGGCAAACCCTATTGCGGTCTCCACCAGCCAACTGGTATTGGTTAGGCCGCCGGGCAACTGATCGATAATATTTGGCCGTCGACTTAAGCCCGGCTGCTGCCAAAGCGGCCAGCGATCGAGAGCCTCGTCAAGCTTGTGCAAATCGGTTTTGCTCATGCTTTTTCCAGTTAAAATAACCAAAAATAACAATAATCACATAGGCGACAAAGAGAAGCGCCGTGAGGTACAAACCGCGATCAATGTAGAGAAAGATTGACACCGAATCGATAACGATCCAATACAGCCAGTTTTCAATAACTTTTTTTGCCACCATCCAGGTGGTGATCACACTGGCCCAGGTGGTAAATGCGTCGATATAAGGCCACACCGCCCTGGTGTTTTCCGCCAGCAGATAACCGGATACCAGACTGATCACCAGCACTGTTGTGATCACTCTTATATGGATCGTTTTACTCCAGCGGTGAATCACTACCCCCTGATGTCGCCCTCCTCCCCTACGCCACTGCCACCAACCATAAACGGCCATAACCATGTAAAAAACGCTAAGGGCAGACTCCATCAAAAGGCTGACATTCCAGAAAATCAGGGTGTAGATGCTGGTACTGACAAAGGCGCAGTACCAGCACCACAGGCTTTCTTTCATGGCCAGGAGTAAATAGGCAACAGCAAAAATGACAGCAACCGACTCCCAAAACGACATTTGTAAGGCTGCATGGATAATTTGGTCGCCTATGGCATCCATCTAAACAGCCTCGTAGCCCGGCAGGTATTTGACGATAAACACGGCTTTTCCTAGGGTTTGATGACTCCATTTCATCATCGTCGCGATGAGACTGATCACTTCATCGTAGTCACCGCTCAATACTGTGCAGGTGGGAAATGTCTGTCGCTTCACTTGCCCGACTCTAGCGAGCTCTTCAAGAAAGCCCTCTATTTTATGAAGATAATTGTCCTGAAGTGGATACATGGTGATTTCCGCTGAAAGTTGCATCGCTTGCCTCCTCAAAATGGCTGGAATGGTGATCAGAATTGATAGCGAGCGCCGACACCGTAAGTGCGCGGCTCCCCCAATTGGACATAGGCCTGATCATCTTCATAAAACGCCCGTGGATCGTTGGGAAAATAAAAGCCCCTGACCGCATAGTCTTTATCCGCGAGGTTTCGTCCCCAAAACCTTAGTGTCAAATTTTCCATGCGGTAGTTGAGGCTGGCATGTACCAGCGCATAGGACTTTGATTTCTGATCGTGGCTATCTGAAAAATAAAACTCATCACGACCATCGGTTTCAAGACGAATCTGGAGCCCATCCGTAAGATCAAGCTCAGTGCCAATATTAAACTGATAGCCTGGCGCATGGGCTTGATCTCTACCGGTTTTATCCACCAGGGTGTCGTTATTGCCGAGCACATAAAAATTTTCTATTTCAGTGCTCAACAGCCCTAGCGAGGCAAAAAAGCGTATGCCCTCAACGGGAATTACTGCGGTTTCCAGCTCAAGGCCTTTATTGGTGCCCGAAGCGCCGTTGTCCGTGTAGCCGACAAACTGCTGCTCTTCGTTGTACCAGCCCTTGAGCTGAACATCGTCTCTCCGCATATAAAAGGCGGCAAGGCGAAGTTGCCAGCGATCCTGCCAGTAACTGCCTTTAAGGCCAAGCTCAAAATTGGTTGCAGTTTCAGTGTCGAATGTCAGGCGGCTGGACAGGAAGTCGATAATGCCTTGATCAAAGTCACGCTCTTGAGCTCGCCCCAGGGCTTCGCCATTAACGCCGCCAGCTTTGAACCCGCGGGAAACCAAGCCATACAACAAAGTGTTTTCATTCGCCTGATATTCAAGCGCCATTTCGCCTCCCCAAAGGGTTTCCTCCGGCTCGGCGCTGACATTTCTGCTATCAGCGTAGTCCGCTGAAAAATCTTCAATGCGGCCACCCAGGGTAAAGGTGGTTTTTCCCGTCACTGGCAGGGAAAGCTCGCCATACCAGGCAAGCCGTTGCGTGTCGTAACTGTTGTCAAACAGAGCATTGGCGCCACTGTAATCTCTCACCAGATCTTCTTGCTGATCAATTCCGTACAGGCCTGTTACCCAGTCGGCGCGGCCAAACAGCTTGCCTTGCTGGGTTGACAGGAGACGAATATCGAGCTGGGTTGATTTGCGGTCGCGGTTGTAGGTGTCTGTGGTGGAATACCACCAATCAAAGCCCCACAAACTTGAATCACAGTCAAGACCGTCACAAATGGCAGTGTTTGTCCAGTCCTCATCATAGCCGTACTCGACATTGGTATTTTCCAAGCCAAGAGTGGCTACTACAGAAAATAACGGAGTTGCCGCCCAATCGGCAGAAAGCGCCAACGCCAGGGTTTCCTGGGCATCGCGTCCCGGCTGATCGGAAAGAGTCGTCCTGTTGTTGTCGAGAGAAAAGGCGTCATAGCCATTGTCTACATTGATATAGAACAGAGTTCCATCCAAAGTAAGTTGTTCACTCGCCCGCCATTGCAATTTGCCGCGCGCTGTCATTTCATCACGCTCATTGGTGTCATTGCGACCAAGGTAAGTGTTGTCAATAAAGCCATCGCTGCGAAATTGCTCGACGGCAACGCGCCCCAGCAGAGCATTTGCCAGGGGGCCGCTGAGCACAACCCCTGTTTGCCAGCCATCGTAGTTAGCCAAGCCTGCACTGACCATGCCTTCAAAAGTGTCGGTGGGCGCTTTTGAACGGATATTGACCATGCCGGCAAGAGCACTGGCGCCAAAGTTGGTGCCCTGAGGCAGATCGGAA
>JBFXIU010000010.1:0-34630 GCA_050175615.1 Porticoccaceae bacterium
TAAAGCACGGCCTGTTCCAGTTTATCGCTGTAGGCACCCCGCCAGATGAGGATGGCTCGGCGGATCTTTCTCATGTGCTGGCGGTGGCTGAATCCATTGCCAAATACCTCGATGACTACCGCATTATCGTCGATAAATCCACTGTCCCTGTTGGCACTGCTGATCTGGTCAATGAAACCATAGCCAAAGTGCTGGCTGGCAGAGAAGTACAGGTCGAATACGATGTGGTTTCCAATCCGGAGTTTCTCAAAGAGGGCGCTGCCGTCGGCGATTTTATGAAACCGGATCGCATCATCGTCGGTACAGATAATCCGAGAACCACGGCGTTGCTGCGGGAACTCTACTCGCCCTTCAATCGCAATCACGACAGAATTATCAGTATGGATGTGCGTTCAGCGGAACTGACCAAATACGCCGCCAACGCCATGCTGGCGACAAAAATCAGCTTTATGAATGAAATGGCCAATATTGCCGAGCGCCTGGGCGCTGATATAGAAAAGGTTCGCCAGGGCATAGGTTCGGATAGCCGCATTGGCTACAGCTTTATTTATCCCGGCTGTGGTTACGGCGGCTCCTGCTTCCCCAAGGATGTTGCCGCATTGCAGCGAACCTCCCAGGACATCGGCTACACACCCAGCTTGCTCGCCGCCGTAGAAGAGGTAAATCATAAGCAGAAGCAGGTGCTGTTCAACAAAATCCATCAGCACTTTGACGGCAAGCTGGCGGGCAAAACCATTGCGCTCTGGGGTTTGTCATTCAAGCCCAATACAGACGATATGCGCGACGCCCCCAGCAGAGTATTGATGGAAGCGCTGTGGGCGGCAGGCGCCAGGGTAAACGCCTTTGACCCCGTAGCCATGGAGGAAGCCCGTCATCTCTACGGAGAAAATGACCGGCTTGTCCTGTCCGAATCGGCAATGGATGCAGTTCAGGGCGCCGATGCGTTGGCGATTGTCACCGAATGGAAGACTTTTCGCAGCCCGGATTTTGATAGCTTAAAAGCCGCCTTGCGCGAACCGGTTATTTTTGATGGCCGCAATATTTATGAGCCACAAAACCTTAAAGCAAAGGGTTTTAGTTATTATGGGATAGGGAGATAGCTGGAAGTTATAAGCGCCGAGTTGAAAGGGACAAGCGCCCAGCGCCTAGCTAAAAGATTAAGGTTTGTATCGAAAATACTCTCCATCCGTAGGAGCCGGGCGCCCCCGCGAAATCAGGCAATAAACCCATTTGCGAAACCTCTAAACAAAACGGTTTTTTCTTGGCGCTCGGCGCTCCGTGCTTTCAACTAATGAATACTTATCCATGAAAATATTACTCACAGGTTCTGCCGGATTTATCGGCTTTCATGTTGCGCAAAAATTGCTGGCGCGAGGTGATGAGGTTATTGGTCTCGACAATCTCAATGATTATTACGATGTCAATCTTAAAAAAGCACGGCTGAAATTATTGCGGCAAATTCAGGGCTTTTCCTTTATCGAAGAAGCCGTTGAAAATCGGCAAGCAATGCCTGACATATTCAAACAACATGCCTTTGACCGCGTCATTCATTTGGCGGCGCAAGCCGGGGTGCGCTATTCATTGGAAAATCCCGCAGCCTATATCGACAGCAATTTGGTGGGTTTTGGCAATATTCTTGAAGGCTGCCGCCACAACGGCGTCGAGCATCTGGTTTATGCCAGTAGTTCCAGCGTGTATGGTGGCAATACCGCCATGCCTTTCAGCGAGCATCATGCCGTCGATCATCCGGTGTCCCTCTACGCCGCCAGCAAAAAAGCCAACGAATTAATGGCGCATACCTATAGCCACCTCTTTAACTTACCCACAACCGGATTGCGCTTTTTTACCGTCTATGGTCCCTGGGGCAGGCCGGATATGGCGCTGTTTCTGTTCACCAAAGCCATTCTTGAGGGCAGCGCCATCGATGTCTACAACCATGGCAATATGGTGCGGGATTTCACCTATATCGACGATATTGTTGAAGGGGTTGTTCGCGTGCTCGACAAGCCAGCAACGGCACACAATGGGTTTGATACAGCAAATCCAGACCCGGCAACCAGCAATGCGCCCTACAGAGTATTCAATATTGGCAACAGCCAGCCGACACCGTTGCTGGATTATATAGGCGCCATTGAAAAAGCTTTGGGTAAAACAGCCATAAAAAATTTCCTGCCCATGCAACCCGGTGACGTTCCCGCCACCAGTGCCGATACCAGCGAGCTGGAAAAATGGGTTGGCTTTAAACCGAGTACGCAAGTGGAAGAGGGCGTACGCCGCTTTGTTGAATGGTATCTGGATTACCCTCATTGAGTCGCTCAGTCATCGCAACTCCTTTCAACCACAGAACCAGAATGCTGCGGCGCTCGGCGCTTGCAGCTGAAAGCTGAGTTTTCCTCCCCATGCTAAAACAGCTCAAAGAACTCTACTCACTACTCACCCAGGAACAACAGAAAAAACTCCTGCGCCTGCAATTTTTGGTGGTGCTGATGTCCTTTGCGGAGATCGCCAGCGTTGTTGCCATTGGTCCCTTTATGGCTCTGGTCGGTGACATGAGCCAGCTCCAGGGCGAGAGTCTTTTGGCGCAGGCCTATGAGGTCAGTGGTTTGGCAACACCTCAGCAGTTCCTGTTCTGGTTGGGTGTGGCCGTGCTTATCGTTCTTGCGCTCGCGGCTTGTATCTCCATGTTTACGATCTGGCGGCTGTCCATGTACGGCGCCAGAGTGGGCGGGGAGCTCAGTAGCCGGCTGTTTAATCACTATATGCATCAAAGCTGGCTGTTTCATGCCGGCGGCAGCAGCAGTCAGCTTACCAATCAGATTTCCCAGGAAGCCCAGCGTATTACCAACAATATAATTAACCCCCTAATGCAGATGAATGCCAAACTGGTGATGGCATCCCTGATGGCGCTGGCTATCTTCCTCTACAACCCCCTGGTGGCTTTTATTGCGTTGGCGACCTTTGTCACCGCCTATCTCATTTTATACCGTACCGTGCGGCGCAAGCTCAATGACAATGGTGCCATCATTACCCGGTCACAGCAGTTGAGATTCAAGCTGATGAGCGAGGGTTTTGGCGGTATAAAAGATGTGCTTCTGTTGGGCAGGCAGAAGATTTTTGTTGACCGTTTTGCCAAGGCCAGTGATGAATTTGCTGCCGCCCAGGGTAATAATCAAGTGCTTTCCCAGGTGCCGCGCTATGCCATGGAACTGGTGGCCTTCGCCAGTGTGATTTTTCTGGTGCTGTATCTGTTGATCAGCCATCAGGGAAATTTGGGCACAATCCTGCCGGTGTTGTCCATTTATGCCCTGGCGGGTTTCAAAATGTTACCTGCTTTTCAGCAGGTCTATAGCGGTGTCTCCAATATACGTGGCAATCTTGCCGCCTTTCAAACCCTGAGGAATGATCTACGCGCCAGCGCTCTCGCGCCTGCCCAATCAAATTACGCCGAACGGCCTCAACCCGCCAAGCCCGTCGTCAATGACAGTATTGAGTTAAGGGATATTGTTTTTACCTATCCGGGTAAAACTGATCCCGCCTTGAAAGGATTGAACTTGAAAATTCCCGCAAACAGCGTAGTGGGCTTGGTTGGACCATCGGGCTCGGGAAAATCCACAGCTATCGATTTGCTTCTCGGCTTGATACAGCCCCAGTCGGGCGCTGTGCTGATCGATGATGAGCCACTAACAGAGTACAACCTGCGTCACTGGCAAAACAGGATGGGCTTTGTCGCCCAGGCCATTTTTCTTGCTGACAGTAGCAGTCGCGAAAACATCGCTTTTGGCTTGCCGCAGGAAGATATCGACAATACCCTGGTGAGTCGCGCCGCCACCATGGCTCATCTCGACGAATTGTTAGGGGAACTTCCTCAAGGGTTGGATACCATTGTCGGGGAGCGCGGCGTGCAGCTATCCGGTGGGCAGCGACAGCGTATCGGCATTGCCCGTGCCTTGTACCATGACGCCAGTGTCTTGGTGCTGGATGAGGCCACCAGTGCTTTGGATGGCATCACTGAAAAATTGGTGATGGATGCCATCCACGATTTTTCCGGCCAAAAAACCATCATTATGATTGCCCATCGCCTGGCGACGGTGAAACAGTGCGATACGATCTTTCTGATAGATAATGGCAGTGTCTCAGACAGCGGAGCATTTAACGAGCTTTCGCAAAGAAATGCCATATTCAAGCGCATGGCAGAGCATAGTTAGATCACCATGAATATGAGTTTATAAGGTTCATGAGTGAGTTTCACGGAAGGCAGAACTCGGAGAAAAGATTCGGAGGTATTGTTGTCTAGTCAGTCATTTGAAAGCTGGCCAATTTTTAGTGAAGGCCATCTCTTTCTAATTATCGGTGCCAATGACTGTAGGTGTGGATAATATGAGTTTTGTACATCATCTTTTTTCTTGCGAACAACTACAGAGTTGTTTTTTTGACTCTTTACAGACTGTTATGGCGTCCCTTCAATTTGTGTCTAAGTTTGTTATTTTCATAAATATAAAGGATGCATGATGAAGGTATCAATCGCCATGGCGACTTACAACGGCGCAATGCATCTGGAGGCTCAATTGGATAGTATTGCAGCGCAAAGTCGACTGCCAGACGAACTCATTGTATGTGATGATGGTTCGACCGATGAGACCATACAATTGCTGGAATCTTTCGCGAAGCGCTCGCCATTTAAAATTCGTATTATCCGCAATACTGTTAATCTGGGATATTCTAGAAATTTCGATAAAGCAATTTGCGAGTGTGCTGGTGATGTGATTTTCATAAGCGATCAAGATGATGTCTGGCTCCCGTGTAAGATTGAATGCGTACTTGCTGAATTCAATGGGGACAGTCGGAAATTTTGGGTTTCGATCAACGACCAGTGGATTACTGATGCAAACTTGAAATCTTGCGGTGAAACAATATTTTGTAATAATCGCGCCTTGCGCTTACCAGAGAGTAATTTGAGCTCTGGCTCATGCAGTGCAATCAGTCGTGCATTCGCGCAACTTTGCTTCCCGAGCCCTGTGCCGGAAATAGCCTACGATAGTTGGATTCACCGAGTAGCAGTGATGCTGGAGTCGCGCAGCATTGTGGATCGACCATTGCAGTATTACCGACGCCATGGGTCAAACGCGTCAAACCCTCTGGTGCTTCGGAATTACCATTCGAAGTGGATCATGTTACTACGAGAATTCGGTTTTTTAGGGATGGGTGTTGCACATAGACGGGAACTTGAATTGCTGCAGGCAATTGAAAAGGTTTCAAATTTGGCGGCAAGTGATCAGTTAATTCCTAGAAGCGTTGCCATAAAAGCGTCATCTTATACACATGACAGGGGATTATTGCTTTGCGCTAGAATCAAGGTAAACAAATTGCCTAGAAGGAAGCGTTTGCTTGCGATTTTATCGATTCGGAAGTCGTTTGCTGCGCACTATAAACTGATGAGTATGCTCAAGGATATTCTACGGGCATCAGGTTAAAGATATGGTTAAGTTTCAAATAAGAGAATTGCTAAGCTTTTTCTGTAGCGATTTTTACGGTGATGAGATCGCGTGCGTCAGCATAATTTTGGCTAATGCTCCAGTTCGCGATAGTCATCAAACTGCTAAGTAATGATTAAACTCCCTCCAAATATCATCCGGACTTTGCTTGGTCGCTGTGCTGTTTTTACATCGCTAATGCGTCGAGTTTGGGTGGTGGTTTCACATGCTAATGTTTCTTTGGAGCAATCGGTTTCAATTGGAAGAAACGTTGTGTTCAAAGTGACCGATGGTGGCAGAGTCAAAATTGCAAAAAATGTCAGCGTCAGCCGTGGCGTTGACATTCATGTACAATCAGGCGAATTATTGATAGGTCGTCGATCTTTTATTGGCTCTTGGACAGTAATCGTTGCACGCGTTTCTATACGCATCGGTGATGACTGCCTAATCGCCGAGCGCGTCACCATTCGCGATCAGGATCATCGTATACATGGCGATCCTGCAATTCCTATCCGCAGTGCGGGTATGGAGAGTGCTCCCATCAAGATCGGCAACGATGTTTGGATCGGAGCTGGTGTCGTGATACTGAAGGGCACCACTATCGGCGATGGCGCGGTCGTGGCGGCGAATGCTGTTGTCAATCGCAATGTCGCGGAGAACGAAATCGTGGGCGGTGTTCCTGCTCGACGTATTGGCATGAGAAAAATAGAGGGTGACTAAAGCTCTGCCTACTTTTAAACGTCGCATTGCCGTGTTGCTTCCTGACCTCCGTCCCGGTGGCGCGGAAAAGCTGCATTTGGCGCTGGCGCAGGAATGGCTGCACGAAGGCATTTCTGTAGAATTTGTGCTACGACAGGCGCAAGGGGAACTGCTCGCGTGCTTGCCGCAGAATGCTCGCGTCATCAATCTGCGGGCGCCCCGTGTTCGTTATAGCATCTTGCGACTGGCGCGCTATCTGCGTGCCCATCAACCCGACGTACTTCTCGCCGCTATGTGGCCGCTGACGGTTATTGCACCATTGGCTGCGCGTCTCGCGGGGTATCGTGGATCTGTGGTGATCAGCGAACACGCGCCTCAATCGCTTTCCTATGCAAACCGTGGCAAGCTCCACAATACATTGATGTCCGCCAGTATGCGGATTTTTTATCCCCTTGCCGATGCGCGGGTGGCGGTTTCTTCGGGCGTGGCGGACGATATGGCTCGCCTGTCCGGTATTAAGCGCAGTGATATTGCCGTGATTCACAACCCTGCGGCGACGGGTCGCCTGGTGAAACCGGATGAATGTCCCCTGCCAACACCGCCAATGACTGGCCCTCTTGTACTGGCTGTGGGAACGCTTAAACCGGTCAAGAGACATGATATTTTGATTCGAGCTTTCGCGCGGCTTAAATTGCCTAATACGCGGTTGTATATTCTCGGTGAGGGTAAAGAGCGCACTTCGTTGGAGGCGTTGATCAGGGAGTTGGGCATGGAAGATTGCATACTAATGCCTGGGTTTCAGATGAACACCGCGCCCTGGTATGCCCATGCCGATCTTTTCGTGCTGTCCTCGGATTATGAAGGATTTGGCAATGTGATCGTGGAGGCGTTGGAGCAAGGCACCCCGGTGGTAAGCACCGACTGTCCTTCGGGGCCGCGAGAAATTTTAGAGGATGGGAAGTACGGCACACTGGTGCCAGTCGGTGATGTGGAGGCTTTGGCCAATGCTATGCAAGATGCTCTGTGCCGTGAACATGACCCTGAGATGCTGATGCGGCGGGCGCAGGATTTCAGCGTGGACAAGGCAGTGGATGCCTATTTGGATTTACTTTTGCCGGGTTGGAGAGACAAGACCCGATGAATGCAGGTGTTCTATATATCTCCTATACCGGCTTGTTGGAGCCTTTGGGACAATCCCAGGTTTTGGCCTATCAGGAGCGGCTGGCCAGCGCTCGGCCAGTTCATATCATCAGTTTTGAGCGTGCGGAGGATTTGGCTGATGGCGAGCGCGTCGCTACTCTCAAGGCACGGATTGAGCGCGCCGGGATTCACTGGCACCCGCGCAGGTACCACAAACGCCCATCTGCTTTAGCAACACTCTGGGATATTGTCATTGGTGGGTGTTTGGGTATTCGGCTGGCCAAACGGTATCGACTTGGTATCGTCCAAGGGCGGAGCTATGTGGCGTCGGTGATGGCCTTGATAGTTAAGGGACTGACCGGCGCAAAGTTTGTGTTCGACATGCGCGGCTTCTGGGTCGACGAACGCGTGGATGGTGGGTTATGGCGCCGCGATGGCAATTTGTATGCTATTGCCAAGTGGTTCGAGCGCCGGTTGCTGCTGGGTGCAGATCATGTGGTTTCACTGACCCATGCGGCGGTTGGCGAGATGGAGCGGTTCGACTATCTGCAAGGGTGCATGCCCCCTGTGACAGTGATCCCTACCTGCGCGGATCTGGCGCGCTTTGTGTTTATGGACGGCCACCGTGCCCCTCGGGGTTTCACTTTAGGTTATGTGGGGTCGGCGGGCACCTGGTATTTGTTTGATGCCACCGTTGCTGCATTCCGATATCTTCAGACTCTGCAGCCCCATGCTAAGTTTCTGATCGTGAACCGCAATGAGCACAATTTGATTCGCACAAAGTTGCACGCGGGTGGGTTGAATCTTGTCAATGTTGAGATACAACGGGCAGATCCAGAAGAAATCCCGCAACTTATGGCGAAAATGGACGCGACAGTCTTCTTCATCAAGCCAGTCTTCTCAAAACAGGCCTCTGCACCGACCAAGCTAGGGGAGTTCCTTGGCTGTGGCATCCCTGTACTGTCAAATGCGGGTGTGGGCGATATGGCACAAATTCTCCGCCAGGACCGAGTAGGCATTGCTGTGGATGCTACTGACGAGCTAAGCATTCGCCAGGGTGTATCAGACCTCCTGGCGCTCTGTGATGAACCTGATATTCGCCAGCGCTGTGTGGATAGTGCGCGTCGACATTTTTCGCTGGAGGAAGGCGTGGCGCGGTATGCCGCGATCTATCGGGAATTGGCTGATGTCTGATTGTGCATCGCTAAGGGTTTTGTTCCTGACTCGCTATCCAGTTCTGGGGGCATCCAGTCGCTACCGGGTTTACCAGTACATCCCTCATCTCGAAGCTATGGGTATTTTTTGCGAAATCCAGCCATTTATGGACGAAGACCTATACCAGCTCAGTTTCTCCCCTGGCCGCACTTTTGCCAAGATTCGAAAAACCTTGCTGGCAACTGTGCGTCGGTTGCTGGCGTTAAGATACTATTCGCGGTTTGATGTGATTTATATGCAACGTGAACTGTTGCCGTTTGGCGCGCCGTGGCTGGAGCGTTGGCTCAAGCGGCGTGGAGCACGGCTGGTATTTGATTACGATGATGCATTGTTTATCGGCAAGCCGAGCCGGTTTAATCCCATTGCAAGTCTGCTGCGCGCGCCGGGAAAGGTGCGTGAACTGTTTAGCCTGGTGGATTTGGTGGTTGCCGGCAACAATTGGTTGCGCGACCAGGCTCGTGCCCATGGTGGCAATGGGGTGACACTGGAGGTGGCGGAAGACGTGAGCCGATTCCCCGACTGTTTACAAAGCAGAAGACAGCCGCTGGTGATTGGCTGGCTGGGTTCCACCTCTACTGTTAAATACCTGCGAGAGATCGAACCAGCCCTGTGCGATTTGGCTCAGCGTTATCCCCAGTTAAAGTTCGAGTTGATGGGGGGGGGAGATTTTCAAATGGAGGGGGTGCCCTGGACGTTACTTCCCTGGTCTCTGCAAGGGGAAGTGGAAGCATTATCCCGGTGGCGCATTGGTCTTATGCCGCTGCCCGAGGAGGATTGGGTGAAGGGAAAGTCGGGCGGCAAGGCTCGAACCTATATGGCAGCCGGGGTTGTCCCTGTGTGTACGGCTATAGGCTACAACCTTGAGTTAATTGAGCATGGTCGGACGGGTTTTCTGTGTCGCACGAATGACGAATGGCGTACTGCCATGGAATGCCTCATCGCCGATACTAAGTTGTGTATCGAGATTGGACAAGCAGCGAGGGCGGAGGTCGAGAAGCGATTTTCCCCTGCTGTTATTGCCGCAAAGATGGCTGCGCTTTTGTTCGAAGTGGCTGATGGACGATTTGGCCTGGAGGCCAAACGCTAATGCTTGTCTATCTGTTGCTTTATGTTCTGATGGCCGGGACTGCGTTTCTTGTCAGATCGCAACGCCGAAGCTGGCAATTCGCTTGTGTTACAGGTGTCTTTCTGGCGCTTTTTATTGGCGGTCGCTCTGTAGTTGGCTGCGATTACAGGGCATATGAGGCACGCTTTCAATGGATGTATCCACGCTATGTGGATTGGTGGGATGGATTCAGGATGGGCGAGGGCGGATTCCACCTCGTCAATTTGATTGCCAGGGACTTCGGCTGGGGTTTCCACGGTGTAGTGTTGATCTGCGGCGTTATCTATGCGTGGTGCCTGGTTCGTTTTTCTCGTCTCGCGCCATTTCCCATGGCGTTGATTGCAATCGCATTCCCTATTTTGATCATACAGCTTGGCATGTCGGGGATGCGGCAGGCGATAGCCGTCGCCTTCCTGATGCTCGCATACGTTGCGTTTACGCAGCGAAGCCAGTGGCTTACGGCAATGTGGGTCGGCGTCGCCTTTCTGTTTCACTCGTCGGCAATAATATTGTTGCCGATTGCATGGCTGGCGCGACGGCAGATGTCGCTCAAATACCTGATAGCCGCTCTTGTCTTGCTGGCACCGATTGCCGGTTGGTTGTTGGGCGAGCGGCTCGAGGTCTACAATGCGCGCTATGTTGAGCAGATCTACGGAGAGAGTTCGTCAGGCGGCGCATGGATTCGCTATGCAGTGGCAGTTGCTCCATTCTTGCTTATGTGGTGGAAGAAAAAGTTTGTAGAAGCGGCGTTTCCGAAACTGTTTCCATTGTTGTGGCTGTTCATGCTGGCCACATTTGCGTTGGTGTTGGTTGGCGTCGTATCGACAGTGGCGCTGCATCGCCTGACATACTATATGTTCCCTGTAAGTTTGTTGGCTCTGCTATGTGTGGTGGAGTGCGCTTTCAGCAGGTCTAGTCGGCAACTGGCCTGGTCTATCCCTTTCCTTGTTTATGGTGGGTATATTCTGTTTTGGTTCCTCCTCTCAAGGCACGGTAACATTTGCTACATCCCCTATCAGTCTTGGCTTTTCCCATGAGCACTCGCCTTGACATCATTGTGTTGGGGAGCTCTCCCACAGGTCTCTATGTGGTGCGCGAAACGGCGCGAGCGGGTTTGAACATTGGTTTGCTGGATGTAGCCCGTGGCTGTGCATTTGCTTCGCGCTACCCTGTTTTTGCAGAAGTTATACCGCCTGCCGGCTTGCTGGATTGGTTGCGCGGGTTTAACCCGAGCAGTTCTGCACCACTTCTTGTGCCTACCAGCGATATCTGGATTGAAGCAGTGATGCAACTGACATTGCCGTCGGCGACGGTGTTAAGGTTCCCGGCCTACGCTGACATGGCGGGCGCATTGTTGGACAAGGTTTCGTTCCATGCACTGTGTAAAAACCATGGCATGGAAACCCCTGGCGTCTGGCAGGCCAGGAACAAGGAAGAGTTGCTTGCACTTGCGGGTAAGGTTCCCCTTCCATGCATCTTCAAACCTGCGTTAATCCACCGGGCACGGGGGTTTCTGCGCGGACGCAAGGTGTTGTTGGCGCGTACCGAAGCGGAATTTCTGGCTCACGTGATTGGTATGCCCGAAGGCCTCGGTGAATGGTTAGTGCAGGAAATTATCCCTGGCGCTGAATCCGCTATTACCCTTTTTGGGGGATATATAGATCGCAGTGGTGTGCCCAGGCAAGTGTTCACCGGTCGCAAGTTGCGGCAGTACCCGGCAGGTTTTGGTTCGGCATCCCTTGTGGCCAGTACGCCGTGCAAGGAAACTGAGTCACTGACACTGGAGTTCCTGTCGAAGATCGGCTTTCGTGGGATTTGTGGTGCGGAGTTCAAGCGCGACCCCCGCGATGGGCGCCTGAAGATCATAGAGATTAATCCGCGCCCCACTCTGTGGTTTCAGGCCACCCATGATGCGGGCTGCCGAATACTGGAGGCCGCGTGGCGCGATATGGCGGGGCAGAAGCAAATTGCCGAGGTAATACCCCGTGCAGACCTTCTCTGGCGCTACCTTTTTAAGGATATGGCGTCGGCACAGTTTTATCGCCGTCAGCACGACTTTATTTTTCCCGCCCCGGATGTGTCTGGTGCCGAACGCTGTATGGTGAAAAGCTGGCCTGTCTTTGATATTCGCGATCCGCTGCCCGCGCTGGTGGAACCCTTTGAGTTTGCCAGGAAGGCACTGGAGAGGCGTACGTGAAACTGTTGATCGTCAATGCCGATGACTTTGGCATCAATGATGCGGCCAACGCCGCTATCATCGAATGTCATCGCATGGGCAGCGTTACCAGCACCACGTTGATGGCCAATGGGCCTGCATTGGCAGCTGCGGTGGAGTTAGGTCGTTGTAATCCCTCATTGGGGATCGGGTTGCACTTTAATCTGACTTGGGGCGAGCCGGTTAGTGATCCGGCTATGGTTTCTGCCCTGGTGGACGATAAGGGTAGATTCCTTGCCCGTGAAGTCTTGGCGAAGCGGAGTCTACTTGGACGCATTCCTCGAGAGCAGCTCGAAATAGAGTTGGATGCGCAGTTCAAGCGTTTGCTGTCTCTGGGGGTCGATGTGACTCATGTGGACAGCCACCAGCATGTCCACGCATTGGGTGTGGTGTTTTCTACTGTAGCGGCACTTTGTTCTCGGGAAAGTCTTCCAATGCGTGTGCCCTGGGTGGCAAAGGAGCGCGGCGCTGGCTTGCGTCGTCGTTTGCGCCGCGCGTCACTGGCCGCGCTGCTTACCCACTCCACGGGGCGCTGGTCTGGCTCTGTGCGCTGGAATGACGCCCTGGGCAGCGTGTTTGACCTGGGGGTTGTTGGTGGCTCGCTGGAAACCGCTCATTATGTTGCAATCCTGGAGGCGGCAAAATCTGGGGTTTTCGAGCTGATGGTGCATCCGGTGACATCAGCCTCCGCCATGAAAGGCTATACCCGTGTCGGCGCGGTGGGAGAGGCGGAGTACCATTGGCTACGCAAAGGCGAGTTGCCTTCTCTGGCAGAGTCCATGGGCTTCCGCCTTGGAACTTACCGGGATCTCCCTTGATGGCGCCTGATCCATACGGAACAACCACCGCCTGGTTGCTGGGTTTGATTTCTCAACACCCCCTATATTTTGATGGAAAAAACTGCCTGTTTCTCATTTCGCAGCGACGATGAAATGAGCTCTTTGACTTCAAATAAATGGCGGCTGGTTTTAGGAATAATAATCCCGATTGTCATCCTTGTGGCGTCGCTGTTCCGATCCTTAGGTTTTTTTATTCACGATATTTATCGGCTGCAAGAGTATTTGGGCGGCGACAAGGCAACTCATCTGTGGATGGGGATGGCGGTCACTCTGGCGCTGTGGTTGTTGGTGCCGCGCTGGCGCTGGTGGGCGGTGGCTCTGGTAGCGGCTGTGGTGCTGTTGTTGGACGAGGCCAGTCAGTGGTGGTTGCCGCGCCGTAACTTCGCCCTGGATGACTTGGCTCTGGGGCTGGTGGGCGTTGGCGCGGCGGCGGGGTTGATCGCCGTGGGGAATGGGGTTATGCGTGGTTTTCGGGCATGGTGCGAGCAGCGGGCGCAAGAGGGTTGTGATGAGTGATACCTTGTGGAAACATGTAACCATATTGGTTTAAATTTATTTAAAATAACCGATTTGGCTGATTTTTTTGTGATAACAAATATAGTTAACTCTGCCTAAATATAACCTAATGGGTTGATATGAACTACCTGGTGTTGATTGGTGATATCTGTGACTCCCGCAAGGTACAGGAGAGAGGGCAATTGCAAGAGAGTCTCCGGGGTACTCTGGATCAACTCAACGGTATTCATGGCGGGGCGCTGACCTCGCCTTTCACTATTACATTGGGCGATGAGTTTCAGGCGCTGTTGTCAACGGCGGCGCCTGTGTGGGAAATGATTGCGGCGATTCAGAGCGACCTCTTTCCTGTTCGCGTGCGCTTTGGCATGGGGCTCGGGGGAATCGATACCGCCATCAATCGGCAGGCGGCGCTGGCTATGGATGGCCCGGCATTTCATCTTGCCCGCGATGCAATGGGCACACTGAAAAAGGATGGCGGACTGTTTCGAGTCGAGGGACTGCCGCGGGGGGATTTGGCCAATCATTCCCTGGCTCTGGTGGCTCATTTGCAGGGGCAGTGGCAGCACAACCGGTTCGCGGTCTATCGAGGCTACCTTGCCGGGCAGCCTGTACAGGGTATTGCGCAGGGGCTGGGAATCAGCAAGGTGGCGGTGTACAAAAATATCAACGACGGCTTGCTGGAGACGATTTCCGGCATTGCTGCTGCCATTTCCGCAAATATGGACGCTGTCTTGGGAGGGAACCATGGCGTTTGAATATCAACTCTACCTGTGCCTGATGTTGGTATGCCGCTTGGTTTATCTGCGCAAGAATACTGACGGGGAGTGGTTGTCGGCAGAATTCAGGGAGAATTGAACCTGTGAGTATTGCCACGGTGACACTATCGGCTAATACCTCCTGGTATTTGTTCAATTTTCGCCGTTCAACCATTGTGCGCTTGCTGGC
Source organism: Porticoccaceae bacterium (assembly GCA_050175615.1). GTDB lineage: Bacteria > Pseudomonadota > Gammaproteobacteria > Pseudomonadales > Porticoccaceae > CAYXXZ01. The sequence continues at coordinate 14,146 of JBFXIU010000010.1, forward strand.
CGATGGCTACAGGGTTGTTTGTTTGTCGCCACAAGACAGCTACAGCGCCAGGCTGGAAACTGAGCTGGGCTGCCAGTGGCTACCTCTGGAGATGGACAACAAAGGCAGTAATCCTTGGCGCGATGCGCGACTTTTCTGGCAATTCATACGCTTTTACAAAAAAATAAGACCAGTTGCAGCCTTCCATTTCACTATTAAAAATAATATCTACGGCACCTGGGCGGCTCGCCTTTTGGGTATTGCCGCAATCAATAATGTCTCTGGCCTGGGCACGGCATTTATTCGTTCCGGTGTGGTTGCCAAAATTGTGCGAATTCTCTACAAAACCAGCCAACCACTGGCGCATCGCGTGTTTTGCCAGAACGAAGAGGATTATCAATTGCTGGTCGAACAGAAACTGGTGCCTGTTTCCCGTCTAACATTGTTGCCTGGCTCCGGTGTCGATTTGCAGCGCTTTCACCCAGGGTTGAAACAGAGTCACGGCAGTTCATTTCGATTTCTGTATGCGGGACGAATGCTGGCTGATAAAGGGCTGTACGAATTGATCGCGGCATTTACTGCAGTCTACGCCGAGAGAGAGGATTGTGCCCTGTGGCTGTGTGGTTTTTGCGATGCCCAAAATGTCTCTGCTATTGCTGAAACCAGGTTACAGGCGTGGGCAAAATTGCCCGGCGTTACCTGGCTTGGCGCCACCGACAACATGGAACACATTTATGCCCAGGTCGATGCCGTGGTGCTGCCATCCTACAGGGAGGGGATGCCCAGAAGTTTGCTTGAGGCGGGCGCCATGGGATTGCCGGTGATAGCCACCAATGTGCCTGGTTGTCGCAATCTTGTCGAACATGGCTACAATGGCCTTCTCTGTGAGCCAAAAGATAGCAACTCTTTGCAGGCAGCCTTGCAAAGGTTGTTGGCAATGCCAGAAAATGAACGTAAGCGTCTTGGTGACAATGGTCGTCGTCTGGTTGAACGCGCTTATAGTGAAGACCTGGTAGTAGAGGCTGCAATAAAAGCCTTGCCCGACGCTGCCGTTTAAAACGGGAGTCCCAATACTTGACTGATACAGAGTCGAAAACCAAAAGAGTTTTTTTAGGATAGTTTTAATGCTGGACAAAATGATAATCAGCCTGATTTCTCCGCAGGGAACCGCGCTCTGTTTCGGTGTTTTTGCCTGGGTGACTGCGCTTCTCGGCAAAAAAAACCTGGCACTGTTGGTGGGGTTGTTCGCGCTGTCCTGGCTTTATTTCTGGTCTATGCCATCTACAGCGCAATTGTTGATTAAAACGTTGGAAAAACAGTATCCCCCGGTTAATGTTGATGACCTGCCGGTGGCGGATGCCATTGTCATTCTTGGCGGCGGTGTTTTTGCCACCGGGTTTGCCGACGCCACTCAGCAGCCCGTTAATCTCACCAACGCCGCCGATCGTGTCTGGTTTGGCGCCCGCCTTTTTCACCGTGGTAAAGCACCTTTAGTGGTACTGAGCGGAGGCAGCGCAGAAAATTCCACCGGCCTATCTGAGTCGGAAGCGATGCAGCTGTTTTTGGCGGATTTGGCTGTTCCTTCTCCAGCCATGCTGCTGGAAAATGGCAGTCGCAACACCAGGGAAAATGCACAATTTACTGCGGCGCTGGTGAAAAATTATGAAATAAAAAAAGTGCTGTTGGTGACGTCTGCGGTTCATATGGATAGAGCCCTGCATCATTTTGTAGAGCAGGGTATTGAAGTCATTGCTGTGCCAACGGATTTTGACAGCGGTCGACTCAGCGGCAAATACTGTTGCTTTCCCGACGGAGACACCCTTGATGCCAACGGCAAAGCCTTTAAGGAGTTGTTGGGGCAGTGGGTTTGGTAGGATTATTTTTTTGAAATGACGTCCAGTATGCGCTTGAGGTAGTACCAGGGAAGCAGTATTTTGTGTTTAACGCCATATTTCATTGCCACGTAGGCGGGCGGTGGTAAAAGCTGTTCTTTAAGAAAGCGTAAACTGTTTTTAATGCCTTTATCGCTGGAAAAGTTGCTGGAGAGATCCAGTAGATAGTGTTTGAGGCGACTGTCTGCGTTAGCGATGGGGGCATGTTGTTTGTTGGCCAGGGCGGCCAGGTGGTCGACAATATCCGCTGGCGCATTGTCGCCAAATAGTTCGCCAGTGTTGGTGAGACCTTCAAGAATAATAGCGGCGAAATCTTTTTCCTCACAAATCTGCAGTAATTTCTGCCAGTCTGTAGGCGCAAGTTTGCCGCTGAGCAAGTGTATGTCGTAGAGCCAGATCAAACGGTTTTCCGCCTGGTGGGATTTGTTGGTGATGCGGTGAATGCAGGCATGGATCAGCGCGTAGAGTGGCGTTAATACGGATACAGGCTCACCCATATAGTCAATAATCAGGCTGTTTTCTTTAAGCTCAAGGTAATCGAGTCGCTGGGCAAACCACAGGGCGTTGGTGATTTTGTGGTGGACATCCAGATGGTTGATGATGCCGGACATCAGTGTTTTTTGGCAGGGAAACTGGAAGCCGACAAGCTCCCCTTGCAGGGTGGCAAGGCGTCGATAGCCTTCAGATTGCACTACTCGCCAGGCTTTTTCCGACGCCTCTTTAGTGCTGAACAACAGATCGCTGTCGGTTCTGGTGCGCAAATAGGCTTGGGGATAGCAGGTGGTGGCCAGGGCTTCGCCTTTTAGAAGCAAAAAATCAAGGCCTTCGCGGTGGAACAGCCTTATCAACCGTTGTAACTCCTGCTGGCGGAGCATATTCACCGCAGCGTATTGCAGGCTCAGGGATTGTAATTTGCCAGTCAACGATAACGGCAGAGAGGCTTTTAGATCCTTAGCAACGATCTGGTGCCAAAGTAACGGGGTAATCCCTTCGTATTCGCAAATATCCAGCAGTTGACCTGTATCTAAAACAAATTCGCTTGAGTTTAACCGGGCTTCGTCAGTGCCGTTCAATATGGACAGAATCCATTCCTTTGCTGTGGTGTTGACTGTCGGCGTCGCCATGTCCTTTACAGGTTTCCAACCTGATAATGCTTTTTGAAGCGCATAAGCCCGATAAATGAGAGAAAGAAAAAGCCAAACTGAAAAATTTCTGGAACATGCATTTTTGTCATGGCTATGCCCAGCAGATTAAAGGCAAGTGAGGCAAAAACGACAATCACAACCACTGCCGATCTTGAAAAACCTATGTTCAGCAAAACGTGGTGAAGATGGGTTCTGTCGGCTTTAAATGGTGAGTGTCCACGGCGAGCCCTGCTAATGGTGGTGTCCACCATGTCCATCAGTGGTATGGCAATAAGATAAAGGGCGGTGGCAGGCTGTATGCTGGTGGCCGTACCATTCTGGGTGCGAGCCGTTTCAATCAGTACCCAAACAATACTGAGACCAAGGAGTTTACTGCCGGCATCACCGAGAAAAACCTTGGGAACCCAGCGGGTAACAGCGGTATTGGAAATAAGAAATACCAGCAGGGCGCCCGCCATGGCAAAACCAAACACCAATAAACCTTTTGACTCTTCGGTAAAAGCGACAAGAACAATAAATATTGCCAGCGTTACTCCCCCGGCAAGGCCATCGAGGCCATCGAGCATATTGATGGCGTTGATCACGCCAAAAACAGCCACCAACGTAAACAGGTAACCTGCCCAAAAAGGCATATGGATTGAGCCAACGCCGAGGAGATTGCCCAGATTGCCAACCCAGAGATCGGCGCCAAAAATCATCACCGAGGCGGCAATAATTTCGAGAATAACCCTGTGCCTGACCCTGAGATGATTGCGATCATCGAGAGCGCCAAACAAGACCAGAAGGCCGCTGGCAGCGAGAAATGAGATCAGGTAGCCATCGAAAGGCCTGGTGGCACAAAGTACAATCAGTAAAGCGCTATAGATGGCAATGCCACCGGTTAATGGTGTCGCACAGCTGTGTTGTTTTCTGTGATCGGGAATGTCGAGAAGATTAATTTTGTGGGCAAGCGGAGCAGATACCCGGATGGCAATAAGGGTAATAAAAAAACCTGCAATGATCTGGATAAGTGTTTCTGGCATCAATGGCCTTTGAACACAGAGGTTGTCAGAATGAATGCCATATCACCGTCCCCGCTTTTTTGTGGTAGTTTTGTCCTGTATTCTAGCAATAGTAAAGCCTGTAGTAAGACTATGTACGGATTATTTACCTGTTCTTTAATCATTAAGGGGGATTTATGGCAAGGATAAGCCACCATGGCGCGGTTTCCGGAGTGACAGGCTCCTGCCACCAACTGTTTGCCAATGAGCGGGAATCCATTTTGGTGGATTGCGGCCTGTTTCAGGGTGCGGAGTCGAGAAATCGTGAGCGCGAGGATCTCATTATCGATTTTCCCCTCGATGGTATCAAAGCCCTGATTGTCACCCACTGCCATATAGACCATTGCGGGCGGATTCCCTGGTTGTTGTCAGCGGGTTTTGACGGCCCCATCTATGCCACGGAAGCCACCGCCAAGCTGTTGCCTTTGGTGCTTGGCGATGCCATGAAAATTGGCGTTACCCGCAACGAGGATCTTATTAAAAAAGTGATCGCCAAGCTTGAGAGGCAGTTGACGCCAATCCCCTATGATCAGTGGTTTTACATTCAGCCAATAAAAGGCACGCCCCTGAGAGGGCGCTTTCGAATTGCCGGACATATCCTCGGTTCGGCCTACGTCGAGTTGGATGTGGGCAAGGGTAAGCACTGCGAGCGGGTGGTGTTTTCCGGTGATCTCGGCGCGCCCTATACACCTCTATTGCCCGCCCCCAAAGCGCCCTACAGGGCGGATACCCTGGTTATTGAAAGCACCTATGGCGATCGCCTGCACGAGGGCAGAAAGAAACGCCGCAAAGCCTTGAAAGCGGTCATTGAACGCTGCTACGAAAATGGTGGTTCGGTGTTGATTCCTGCGTTCAGCATTGGCCGCACCCAGGAATTGTTGTATGAAATAGAGGAAATCATCCACCGTCACGCCAGGGAGCCAGCGCGGGTGAACTCTGCCATTGACTGGCAAAACGTCGATGTGGTGGTGGATTCGCCGCTGGCCGCCTCTTTTACCAAATTCTATCGGGAGATGCGAACCCTGTGGGACGGGGAAGCGCGACGGCGACTTTTTGAGGGTCGTCATCCCCTGGATTTTGACCAGCTGATAACCGTGGAAAAGCATGAAAACCACCTCAAACTGGTGGATTATCTCCGCGACAGTGGCCGTCCCGCCATTATTATTGCCGCCAGCGGCATGTGTGCCGGTGGCCGCATTGTCAACTACCTCAAAGCACTGCTGCCCGATCCGCGAACCGATGTGATTTTTGTCGGCTATCAGGCGGAAGGCACTCCGGGGCGCGATATACAGCGCTACGGTGCCGAGCACGGTTATGTGGTTCTCGATGGTGAGCGCATTACCATCAACGCTGGCGTTCATGTGATATCGGGCTATTCAGCCCATGCGGATCAGGGGGATTTACTCCGCTTTATCAAGCGCATTCACACCAAGCCGAAGGAAATCAGGATCGTTCACGGTGACCCTGAAGTCAAAGCGGTATTTGCCGAAAAAGTGAGGGAGATTTGCCCACAGGCAACGGTGGTCATTCCAGACTCTTAACGCGCCGACTGCGATTGAGTGTGCCCGTGCGCTCGGCAGTAACAGATTATCGCCACCAGGGTAGGCTCCTGCACAATACAGGAGCCTCTTGCTGGTTAAAGGTAGGCCTCAAGGGGCGGGCAGCTGCACACCAGGTTGCGATCGCCGTAGACGTTGTCGATGCGATTGACCGTAGGCCACACCTTGTGGTGTTTGAGCCAGGGGGCGGGGCGCACCGCAGTCTCTCTGGAATAGGGGCGATCCCAGTGTTCCGCGAGCACATCATCCTGGGTGTGGGGCGCATTCACCAATGGGTTGTTGTCTGCGGGCAGTTCGCCGTCGATAACCTGCTGAATCTCGCCGCGAATAGTCACCATGGCAGAGAGGAAGTGCTCCAGCTCCTTCAGTGATTCACTTTCGGTGGGTTCTATCATCAATGTACCCGCTACCGGGAAGGACATGGTGGGGGCGTGGAAGCCAAAGTCCATCAGCCGTTTGGCGATATCCTCTTCACTGATGCCGCTTTCCTCTTTTAGTTGGCGCAAGTCGATAATACATTCGTGCGCCACCAGGCCATTTCTGCCGGTATAGAGCACCGGGTAGTGGTCGTCGAGCTTTTTGGCCAGATAGTTGGCGTTGAGAATAGCGACCTGAGTCGCCCTCTTCAAACCGGCAGCCCCCATCATTTTGATGTACATCCAGGAGATGGGCAGGATGGAAGCCGAACCCCAGCCAGCCGCGGAAATAGTGCCATTGACGGTATCGGTTCCAGGTATATGGGTGACCGGATGTCCGGGCAGAAAGGGCGCCAGGTGGGATTTGACGCCAATGGGTCCCATGCCGGGGCCGCCGCCGCCGTGGGGGATACAAAAGGTCTTGTGCAGATTGAGATGGGAGACGTCGCTGCCAAATTTGCCCGGCTCGGCAATGCCGACAAGGGCATTGAGATTGGCGCCATCCATATACACCTGGCCGCCGTGATCGTGGATCAATTGGCAGATTTCGGTCACCCCCTCCTCAAACACGCCGTGGGTGGAGGGGTAGGTGATCATCAGCGCCGCGAGGCTGTGGCTGTGTTGTTCCGCTTTGGCGCGCAGGTCGCCAATGTCGATATTGCCATTGTTGTCGCATTTCACCACCACCACTTTCATGCCGACCATCTGGGCGCTGGCGGGATTGGTGCCGTGGGCGGATGAGGGAATCAGGCAGATATTGCGATGGCCGTGGCTCCGGTGTTCGTGGTATTTTTTGATGGCCACCAAACCGGCATATTCGCCCTGGGAACCGGCGTTGGGCTGCAGGGAAATGGCGTCGTAGCCGGTGCAGGCGGCGAGCATGGCCTCCAGTTCACGAAACAACTGGTGATAACCCGCAGCCTGTTCCTGGGGAACAAAGGGGTGAATATTGGCAAACTCCGGCCAGGTGATGGGAATCATCTCGGCGGTTGCGTTCAGTTTCATGGTGCAGGAACCCAGAGGGATCATGCTGTGGTTGAGGGCGATATCCTTGGCTTCCAGCTGTTTCAGGTAGCGCAGCATTTCGGTTTCGCTGTGGTGGCTATTGAAAACCGGGTGAGTCAGAAAATCCGTATCGCGGGTATAGCCGGCCGGTATTCCCGATGCGGTGTCGCGGTCAAAGCTGGTTTCAGCGGCGCCAAACAGGGCGAGCAGCTGGTTGACCTGTGCGGGTGTACTCAGTTCATTGAGGCTTATGCCCAGGGCATCGCCGCCCACCAGGCGCAGATTGATTTCGGCAGCGGCGGCTTTGGCGTGGATGTCCTGCTGACGGTTGCCGGTTTCCACTGTCAGGGTGTCAAACCAGCTATTGTGGCGCAGGCTGTAGCCGGCGGCTTGCAGGCCGCTAGCGAGATGGTTGGTAAGGCTGTGAATGCGCAGGGCAATTTTTTTCAGTCCCCGGGGGCCATGGTAGACCGCGTAAAAAGCGCTGATCAGCGCCAGCAATACCTGGGAAGTGCAGATATTGGAGTTGGCTTTTTCCCGGCGAATATGCTGTTCCCGGGTTTGCATGGCCATGCGCAGTGCGGTTTTGCCTCTGGCGTCAACAGAGACACCGATAATGCGTCCCGGCGCTGAGCGTTTGAATTCTTCGCGAAAGGCAAAAAAGGCGGCGTGGGGGCCGCCGAAGCCCATGGGAATACCAAAGCGCTGGTTGCTGCCGATGACAATATCTGCACCCAGAGAGCCGGGGGATTTGAGCGCGACCATGGCCATCAGGTCAGCGGCGACCACCGCCAGGGCGTCGTTGTCGTGGAGTGTAGCGATAATCGGCGCCAGATCGCGGATTTCGCCGGTGGAGCCCGGATATTGGATCAAGGCGCCAAAAACCTCCTGGCCGCTCAACCCTGTTTCTGGATTGCCGCTAATGACCTCAAAGCCGTAGTGTTCCGCCCGGGTTTGCACCACTGCCAGTGTTTGCGGGTGACAGTTTTCATCGACAAAAAAGACATTGCTCGAATTTTTGCGCTGCTGGCGCTTGGCCATGGCCATGGCCTCAGCGGCCGCTGTGCCCTCGTCGAGCATGGAGGCATTGGCCATTTCCATGCCGGTGAGATCACAGATCATTTGCTGGAAATTAAGCAGACCCTCGAGGCGACCCTGGGCAATTTCGGGTTGATAGGGTGTGTAGGCGGTGTACCAGCCGGGGTTCTCAAGGACATTGCGCAGGATGACATTCGGGGTCAGAGTGGGATGGTAGCCCATGCCGATCAGTGAGGTGTAAATCTTGTTTCTACCGGCGATGGTTTTGAGCTCCGCCAGGGCTTCCGCCTCTCCTTTGGGGTTGTCGAGAGACAACTGATCCCGCTTGAGAATGTTGCCGGGGGTGACCTTGGCAATCAGGTCGTTGAGGTCGGCGATTTCCAGTGCCGCCAGCATGGTTGCGATTTGTTCGTCATTCGGCCCTATATGGCGGTGAATAAAGTTGTCCTGATCCAGTAATTGTTCGAAACTGAATGTCGCTGGCATGGCGTTGTCCTGAAAGGCTGAAAGAGGATATGGCGGGGTTGTACCCGTCGGGAAATCTTGAAAGGCGGCAATTTTAACAACGCTGGCGGTTGTCGCCAAATGGTATTGCAATATTCATTGATATGGGCGGCTATAATTCCACAATCAAAATTTTCAGCTAACCTGTCGAATTTTTGAGCCAATCCCCACTGAAGAACGGAGAAATCAACTGTGACAGAATTCATGGCAAGTCCAGACCAAAGCCAGACGTTGGCCGAGGAGCTGCAGAATCTGGCTCCAGTTGAAGCTGCGGCCGTCCTGGGTAGAAAACCTCAGGCAGTGATTCAGCAGGTTTTGTCGCTGCTTCCCGTCGACAGCGTCGTCAATATAGCGTCCTACCTGCCGGGGACAGTGTCGCAGCAAGGCTCGGAGGAAGTAGAGCTCACCCACAGCATCAAAGGCACGGTCAGTGAGCTGATGACAGCTCCTGTGGGGGTTCTCTCCGAGGAAACCACCGTGGCCGGCGCCCTCGATCATCTGGTTCACACCACGGCCACGGAAATTACCTATATTTATGTGACTGACCGAGTCAATCGGCTTGTTGGTGTGGTTGCCATGAGGGATCTGCTGCTCGCCCGCCCCGGCCAGAAAATGGCTGAAATCATGACGGCTGCCCCCTTTGTTTTTAACAGGGACACCACAATCCCGGAGGCGGTCAATACGTCCCTGAAGAGACATTTTCGGCTTTATCCTGTTGTCGATGAGCAGGGATATTTGCTGGGACTTGTCCACAGTTGGAAGCTTTCCCAAAGGGTTGCCACAGAAATCAGCGCGCAAACCGGCTCTATGGTGGGGGTGGACAAGGAGGAGCGGGTGACGACTTCACTGATGCGTGCCTTTCGCATGCGCCATCCCTGGTTGCAGGTGAATCTGCTGACCGCCTTCGCCGCTGCGTTTGTGGTGGGTATCTTTGAAGATACCATTGCCAAAGTGGTGGTTCTCGCCGTATTTTTGCCGGTGCTTGCCGGTCAGAGCGGCAACACTGGCTGTCAGGCTCTGGCGATTACCCTGCGGGGGCTGACTCTGGGGGATTTGGGCAATTACCCGGTGCGAAAATTACTGCGCAAGGAAATACTCCTTGGCGCCATGAATGGCTTTTGTGTGGGCTTGGTGGCGGCAGTCGCTATGTGGATTTACGCTGGCTATACAGATACCGGCAATGCGCCGACGCTGGCATTGGTTATTCTTGTTGCCATGGTGGGCGCCTGCACCTGCAGTGGTATCTTCGGTGTTCTCGTGCCCTTGACACTGAAACGCTTTGGTGCCGATCCTGCGGCGGCGAGCAGTATTTTTCTGACCACATTCACCGACGTGGTGGGTATGGGGTTGATGCTGCTGTTGGCGACAACCCTGTTGCCTTAAACCTGAGCAATAGATGGCTTTATTGTGAAAGATTCAATCCCTCTGACCGATTTGCTCGCAGATATTCGCCGCTGCAATTTATGTGTTGACCTGCCCCTGGGGTCGCGCCCCGTGTTGAGGGCAGCGGAATCTGCACGTATTTTAATTGTCGGCCAGGCTCCTGGCACCAGGGTGCATGCAACAGGTATTCCCTGGAACGACCCCAGCGGCGACAAGCTTCGCGAATGGATGGGAGTTGATCGCCAGACATTCTACGACGAACGCCATATTGCTATTGTACCCATGGGCCTTTGCTATCCTGGCAAGGGTCGATCCGGAGACTTGCCGCCCCGCAAGGAGTGCGCCCCCCACTGGCATCAGCCCATACTGGCGCATTTGCCCCATATTCAGTTGACCCTCCTTGTTGGCCAGTATGCCCAGCGTTTTTATCTTGGCGATTTGTTTACGTCGGTGACGGAGGTGGTGCGGCAGCCCAGATTAATTCCGCAGCCTTTTTTTCCGTTGGTACATCCATCGCCACGCAACAGGCGCTGGCATAGCAAAAATCCCTGGTTTGAAAGCCTTGTGGTGCCTGAGTTAAGGCAGAAAGTCAGCGAGATTCTGGAGCAATAAACAGCGATGACAAAAACCCGATTGATAACCCCTGAAGGCTATGCCCTTTTGAAGGCAGAGCTGGATCATCTGTGGAAAGAAAAGCGCCCTGATGTCACCAAAAAAGTGGCCTGGGCGGCGAGCCTGGGGGATCGCAGCGAAAATGCCGACTATCAATACAATAAAAAGCTGCTGAGGGAAATTGACCGCAGGGTGCGCTATCTGCGTAAAAGCCTGGAAAATTTGCGGGTTGTGGAGTATTCGCCACAGCAGGAAGGGCGAGTATTTTTTGGCGCCTGGGTGGAAATTGAGAATGAGGATGGCAGAATGCTGAGGTTTCGCATTGTCGGCTATGACGAAATTTTTGATCGCAAAGACTATATTTCCATAGATTCGCCCATGGCCAGAGCACTATTAAAAAAAGAAGTGGATGATGAGGTATCTGTGGAAACGCCTGCGGGTATTGCCTGTTGGAACATAAAAAGTATCAGTTATCATACGCAGAGCCAATAGCCGGCTGTTAGACGTGCCTGGAAACTACAAACAGACATTTTGAGAAATAAATAGAGGGCGCAAAAGTAAATTGCTGTCCTCGATCAGGTCGAGGGTGAGGTTCCTGCGCAGGAATGACGTATCTGGGCAGGAAATACGGCTGAGTCAAGAGATACGGTCATGCCCGCGAAGGCGGGCATCTTAAAGCGGGTGGATAAGCCTTAGCGAAGTAATCTAAAGCAATCCCGCAATTCCTGGACGAAAATTTCCGGTTGTTCAAAGGCGGCGAAATGGCCGCCGACTTCCTGTTGACTCCAATAAATCAGATTGCTGTAGACCCGCTCCGCCCAGCGCCGTGAGGGTGTCAGCAGCTCTTTGGGAAAAACAGTGCAGCCTACGGGAAGATCGACTTTCATCGCCACAAAGGCATTTCTGAAACTCTCCCAATACAGGCGCGCTGAGGAAGCTCCAGAATTTGTCAGCCAGTAGATCATGATATTGTCGAGCATTTCGTCGCGGCTGAGGATGGTTTCCGGGTCACCATTGCAATCGCTCCAACGCTGGAATTTTTCATAAATCCAGGTGGCCTGGCCGGCCGGGGAGTCTGCAAGGCCGTAGCCCAGGGTTTGAGGGCGGGTGGTTTGTACCATTGCATAGGCGGATTCGTTTTTTTGATAGTTGTCAAATTCGGCAATCGCGAGCTGTTCTTCCTCCGTGAAGTCATCGTTGGGGTCGGGGAAGGCCACCACCATATTGACGTGAATGCCGACTAAATGCTCAGGATGTATTTTGCCCAGCGCCAGAGTAACTGCCGAGCCCCAGTCGCCGCCCTGGGCGACATAGCGGTCGTAACCCAGACGCTTCATCAGCTCAACCCAGGCTTGGGCAATGCGCATCACCCCCCAGCCTGAACTGGTGGGCTTGCCGGAAAAGCCAAAACCTGGCAGTGAAGGGGCAATGACATCAAAGGCGTCCTCGGCTTTGCCGCCATAGGCAACAGGGTCTGTTAAAGGGCCAATGACCTTGTGGAATTCAATCACCGAGCCTGGCCAGCCATGGGTAATAAGCAAAGGCAGCGCATTGGGATGGGGGGAGCGAACGTGCAGGAAATGGATGTCAAGCCCATCAATAGCGGTTTGGTATTGACCAAAGTTGTTGAGCTTGGCTTCGCAGCGTCGCCAGTCGTAGTTGTTTTGCCAGTATTCGATCAGTTCTTGCGCCCGGGATAGGGGAACGCCCTGATTCCAGGGGTCGTTACTGGTTTCTGAGTCCGGCCAGCGGGTAAGGGCAAGGCGGGTGCGTAAATCGTTGAGGGTTTGTTCGCCAATGTTCAGGGTAAAAGGCTTAATGTTTTCCATAGGTAACGTCATCGAAAGCGCTGAGGGGCGAGCTTAACTATTTTTTGATGTTAACACGGTTTATGGTCATCCATAGACAGCAATAACCAAACAGGACAGGCCTGTTGGTTATTGCTGTCTACGTAAAGCTTACTGAAGCTTGAAAGCGACGGGCACAGTGATATTCATGGTGTTGCCCCTGATGTTGTTGGGCAACGACGGGAAGGGCGCCGCATTGTTGATCGCCGCAACAACGGCTTTGTTAAGAACCTCAAAGGGTGCTTGTTCAACGAGATCGATGTTGACGACTTTGCCGGCGCGATCAATGGTGATGCTTGCACGCACACTGCCTTCCTGGTTGCGTTTGACAGCGGTGCTTGGGTATTTCACCGCCTTGTAAATTAAACCGATCAGCTCCGATGTGTAGTTTTGCTGGGCGAGAATGCCTTCCGCTGAAAGGTCGTCTTCACCTTCATCTTCCTGGGGCTGGACGGATTGGCCGCTCTGGCGTTGTTGCGCGGCCAGAGCTTGGCGCTCGGCCTCTTTTCGTTCGGCTTCTGCTGCTTCTGCCGCTTTTCGAGCCGCTTCCTGGGCTTTGCGTTTTTCTTCTGCGATAAGCTCCAGGCGCTGTTTTTCTTCAAGAGCTTCTGCTTCTGCCTTTTTCTGGGCTTCCTCTTCCGCTTTGCGAATGGCCTCTTCTTCAGCCTTGGCTTCGGCGAGGGCGCGCTCTTCCGCTTCTTTCAGTTTGGTCGACCAGCTTTTCACCGCATCGATGCGCTCTTGGGATGGGCTGAGGGCAAGGAATGCAGAGTAGTCATTTTTTGAGTCTTCGCTGCCGAGAATGGCATTTTTAAACTGGCTGGTGGGTGGTACTGGGCCTATCCAGGCGGAGAGTAGAAGGTTGAATAAGGCCGCTGATTTGTCTTTGACGAGAGTAACTCCGTTGGCGGAGACAGAGGTTCCGTACAGGGGATCGTAGTCAAATATGACGGTGTCGCCATACTCCAGATTCGACTGGAATGAACTCAGTGTTTCGGAGAGGTCGGCAGCGGCATTTATCATGTTTTCCTGGCTGCTGTTGATGGCAATCCCCTGGGTCCAGGTTTGGCTCCAGCGCCGTTTTGACATGGAGTTGGCAAAGCGCAGTTCCATGCGTTTACGTTGAGTGCTGCCGAGAATTTCGTTTGCCGATGTTGACGGCGTGTCGAGATAGAGAGTGCCCAGATAGAGCTGGTTGCCCAGTTCGCTATAAATAGCCGTTCCATTGGGTTCCAGCGCCTGGGTTTTAAATCCCACAAGTATAAGTAATGGCAGAATTGCCAATATGGCTAGCTTCCTGGCGTTCAAGGTGTATCCCCCTGTATTTTTAATTGTGCGGTGCGAATTTTTATAGCTATTCGGGACATTAAATCCATGCCGCCGTATTTTTACCGCAATTAGTATTAACTTCAAGTTATCGGTTGTGGCAAACCCCCTTATTGTGAAGGTTGTGCGACAAAAGGGGGTTACGCAGGGACAAAAGGAGGGTTTTAATGGTCAAGCCAATGTTCTTGACAGGTTTCAGTGGGCAAAGTGTGTCCATGGGTAGCCCTGGCGCGACTGCATTTTCATACGGGTTTGTTATGGCTGTTAGGCAAAACTCCTATCACAGAATGGCAATACCCTCATGTACTATAGTTTGCTGTAATCTCTATATGACTTGGAACAAGAAAATGGCATTTTTACTGGGTTATTGATTGCTGATTCTGGTGTGTACTTGCGAATTCATGTTCAAATTTATATGCGCCACTAATACATTTTCATTAAAAAACAATTAGATAGAAAGGTTATGGATATAGACCCCGATCAACTGGTAGACCCGGAACTGACGGCGGTGCTGAGTGCCCTGCCGAATTTTAGTGACCTTTCGGCGCAAACCCTCGCGGATTTTCGGCTGTTATTGGCTGGGGATCCTGTTGTAGAGGGTGAGTCGGAATCTCTTGTGGTAAGCAAAATTGGCATTCCTGGTATAAAGAGTGGTCAGCCTGAGGTCAATGCAATTCTTTATCAGCACAGTGACAAAGGCAAGCCGCGTCCGGGAATCCTCAGTTTGCACGGCGGTGGCTTTGTTGCCGGCGCTGCCCAGCGCGAAGACGCGGCTATGCGGCAGATGGCGAAAGATATAGGCGCGGTGATTGTCTCCGTGGATTATCGCCTGGCGCCAGAAACTTCTTTCCCCGACCCGCTGGATGATTGCTATGCGGCTCTTGCCTGGCTGCATAACAATGCCGATATTTTGGGCGTGGATAAAACCCGCATTGTTGTCAGGGGCGTTAGCGCCGGTGGCGGCTTGGCTGCGGGGCTTGCCCTGCTCGCACGCGATCGCGGTGAATTCGCTATTGCTTATCAGTTGCTGATTTACCCCATGCTCGATGATCGCACCCAGGCACAGCCTGTCGCTGGTCGCCATGTCTGGCCAATCGAGGCCAATGGCTTCGGCTGGCAGTCTTATCTTGGCACCGAGCTCGCTCCCGGCTCTGCAAATGTGCCTGTATACGCCGCGCCGGCGCGGGCTCAAGATTTGTCAGGCCTGCCGCCAACCTTTATCGCCGTGGGCAGTATCGATCTTTTTGTGGAAGAGGATCTTGAGTACGCCCGCAGGCTGATCCGCGCGGGGGTGGCAACTGAGCTGCACCTTTATCCCGGTGCCTATCACGGCTTTAACCTGATAGAGTCTGCCGCGGTCACTAAAGCATTCCACCAGGATGTATCCAGAGCACTGAAAAAAACACTACATGTTTAAAGGGGAAACGATGATATGAAAGCTTGGGTAGTTGTTGAAGCAAAAAAGCCTTTGCAAGAAATAGAGTTGCCAACGCCGGTGCCCACGGGGACGGAAGTGCTGCTTGAGGTCACCCACAGCGGTGTTTGTCATTCCGATATCCATTTTTGGAAGGGTGAATACAACCTGGGCGGCGGAAAATCCGTCAAGCTGACCGACAGGGGAATCACTCTGCCCCGCGCTCCCGGCCACGAGATTGCCGGTCGCGTAGTGGCTGTTGGCAACGATGTTAAAGGTGTGAAAATTGGTGACGTTCGCGTCGCCTACCCCTGGCTTGGCTGCGGTGAGTGCGAACACTGCCTGGCGGAGGAAGACAATCTTTGCACAGGGCAGCGCAGCCTCGGCGTGGTGCGTCACGGCGGTTTTGGCTCCCATGTGGTTGTGCCCCATCCCCGCTATCTGGTTGACCCTCTTAATGTCGATCTTTCTCTTGCCGCCACCTATGCCTGTTCGGGTATTACCACCTATTCGGCCATTAAAAAGGTGATGCCCCTGTCGCCAGACAAACCTGTCGTTCTGGTGGGCGCCGGTGGCTTGGGTCTGACAGCGATTGCCATGCTCAAAGCCTTTGGTCATCGCAATATCATTTCCGTTGATATCAGCGATGACAAGCTGGAAGCTGCGAAAAAAGAAGGCGCCACAGGCACGGTCAACAGTTCCGAAGAGGGTGCAGCTCAGCGTATTCTCGAGGCTGCCGGCGGCCCGGTTCCAGCGGTGATTGATTTTGTTGGCATGTCCGCGACCTCGCGCATGGGTTTTGATGTCCTGGTTAAAAATGGCAAGCTGATTATTGTCGGCGTTGCCGGTGGCGAACTTACCCTATTGCTCGGCGCCATGGTTTTTGGTGCTTTTACGGTGCAGGGGTCTATTACCGGTACCATTCAGGACTTGCGCGATGTGATTGCCCTGGCTGCCGAAGGCAAACTGCCGCCAACCCCCATTACCTGTATGGAAAAACACTGTGCTAACGAGGCGATGAATGCGCTCAGGGACGGCAAGGTCACCGGGCGGGTGGTTTTGCTTGGCAAGCACTGATATTGACAATCTGCCAGGGTGTTGAACATTGCCCTGGCGGACAAGCGTTAAAGGTTAAATTTTTTTAAATTACAATTCGAAAAAAGATCGCTTAAATATATTTTTACTCTTTTAAAAAAGCATTAATTTTAATAAACACGAAAAAAGATACGTAAAAGAAAAGGTAATTAAATAAAACAGAGTTCAATAAAAAATAAGGGTTTATTTATGACTAATAATCGTTTTCAGGGAAAAGTTGCTGTGGTTACCGGTGGCGCGTCCGGCATGGGTGCCGCATTCAGCCGTCTCGTGGTCAGGGATGCCGGCAAAGTGGTTATTGCCGATATTAACGACCAGTTGGGCGCCGACATGATCGCTGAATTGGGGGGCGACAATGCTGCCTATATTCGCTGTGATGTTACTGATATTGATCAAGTTAAAGCTTTGGTTGATGGCGCCGTTGAGCGCTTTGGCTCCATCGATATTCTCTTCAATAATGCAGGTATTCCCGGTATTGGGGCAACGCCACAGATGGAGCCGCAGGCTTGGCGCCAGGTGCTGGAGATTGACTTGTTTTCGGTTTATAACACTTGCCACTTTGTTATTCCCCAAATGCAAAAGCAGGGTGGTGGCGTCATCGTTAACAATGCCTCTATTTCCGGAATGAGAGGGGATTTTGGTATGGGTAGTTATAACGCCGCCAAGGGTGGGGTGGTTAACTACACCAGATCTCTTGCGATGGATCATGCTGGGGAAGGCATACGTATTAACGCTGTGTGTCCTGGCGGTGTTGACACACCCATGTTTGCTCCTCTCAAGGAAGAGGGCACCATAGACAAGCTGTTTATTTCTAGAATACCTATCGGCAGGCTGGCGCAGCCGGAAGAGATCGCCGAGGTGGTTGGTTTTCTCGCCTCGGATGCGGCTTCCTATGTGACCGGGGCGATAGTCCCTGTAGATGGCGGCGTCACAGCGGGCACGGGTCTGCCCAATCTGAATGTTTTTTAAAAAATCGTACTCCGAAGCAATAGGTGCTTTTGGATCGATGCTGTGTAAAAAATAGAGTAAAACACCAACCAACAGATGTGGAGAGCACACGATGAAACAGAATAAACTATCCATAGCCTGCTCCAGGGGAGCCATGGCGCTATTGGCAACAACGGTTGCCGCAGGGGCGTTTGCACAGGATGGCGAACGCAAAAGAACGGTGTCGTCGACCATTGATGAAGTGATCGTGACGGCGCAAAAGCGCGAACAGAGCACGGCGGATCTGGGTATTTCCGTTTCCGTACTGGGCGGTGACCAGATGTCAGCTCTTGGTATGCAGCTGTCAAACGACATCGTCAACTTTATTCCCAATATTGAGCACACGGCGATTTTTGGTCCTGGCACCAATCCCAACTACTCAATCCGTGGCGTCACCATGAATGACTATAACGACGCCACCGAAGCCCCTATTGCCACCTATATGGACGAGATGTATCTGGTGACCACCGGTGCCGGGTCTTTTCCTCTGTATGATATGGAACGGGTCGAAGTGCTGAGGGGACCGCAGGGCACATTGTTTGGCCGCAACAGCACCGGCGGGGTGATGCACTTTATCAGCAAGGATCCCACCGATGTCGGCGAAGGCGAAATCAAGGTAGGCGTCGGTGCCTATGACAGTCGCCGCACTTCCGGCTTTCTCAACGCGCCCATTAATGACAGGATGCAGTTTCGCATCGCTGGCTATTACAGCGACAATGACGGTTGGATGAAACACCGAACCGGCAACCAGCCCGATGGCGGCGAGATGGAGAACCATTCCTTCCGCGTCTCTCTGGCGTTGCAGCCCACGGACAATATCAACAATGTGATCAAAATCAGCCACAGTAAAGCTCAAGGGCATTCCACCGCTGTTTGGGCGGATGCTGCGGTTACCAACCCGGTCACCGGTCTTCAGGAAGTCAAGCAACCGCCAGGTTCTCTCACCGATTTTGGTGTTGCGCCTGTTCACGAATACCACGAGTCGGATAACGGTGGCCTGCGCGAGCTGAAAGGCGCAGAGTCGACAACCATCATCAATAAGCTGGATTGGAGTATTAGTGACAATGTGACACTGACTTCGGTCACCGGCTATAACGAATATGAACGGGATCTGGTGGAAGATTGTGACGGCACCCAGGTGTGGATTTGCGCCACCCATTACGACAACTCCAGCCATCAGTTTTCCCAGGAGTTTAGAACCTTTATGGACTTTGGTGCTCAGCGTTACACCTTTGGCGCCTATTACCTTGAGCAATACCAGGATGTAAACCAAATTGCACCCTTGGTTGTAGGGCTTGGTGGTGGCGGCCAGCTTCTTGATGCCGATGCCGAGCAGGATCTGAAAGGCTATGCGGTTTTTGCCAATGCCGAATTTGATCTCAGCGATAAGTTCACCTTGACCACAGGGCTGCGTGTATCCTACGACGAAAAAGAGATGGACTCTCGCTATGCCACCTATGCATCCCCTACACCTGATGCCCCTGTCGATCAGCAGTGGCTTGGCTGGGAAAACAATACAGAAATCCCCAGGGGTGCGTTGCTCTCCGAAGATTTGCTGAATAATGACACCGGGTTTAACAGCTTTGATAAATATTCCTGGAATGCCAAGATAGGTCTGGATTACAAGCCGACGGACGATATGTTGTTATATATCTCGTTCAGCCGCGGCACCAAGGCTCCGGGCTACAACCATGGCTTTATCTCAGCAGGTTTGCCCAAAGAAGCTTACTTCTATGATGAAGAGGAGCTCCTATCCTATGAAGTGGGTATGAAAACCACATTTTGGGATCAGCGCGCCAATTTCAACGCTGCCGCCTTCTACTACGATTACAATGATTACCACACCCTCAGCTATATCGGCATAGGTTCATTCCTCACCAACAGTGACGCCAAGCTCTACGGCGCCGAGTTTGATTTGACGGTGAAGCCCATTGAAGGTCTGACCTTGACACTCAACGGTGGCTTGCTGGAGTCTACCTTGTACGATGTGCCCAATGGCAGCGGTATTGTCGGTGACTGGGAAATGCCCATTGCTCCTTCGTGGACACTGGCGGGGGCGGTCAACTACGAAATGTATGTTGGTCAAGGGCATATCCTTGGTGTTCAAGTGGATGGCCGTGGCCGTGACAGCTTTACCAATGATCCCGCAGATAACCCTGCCTCTATTGTTAAGGGTTACACAACCTATAATGCCAGAGCCTATTTCATCGACAGCTCGGAACGCTGGGAAATTTCAGCGAGTGTCAAAAACCTGACGGACAAGGAATACAATACCTCGATATTCCTGATTCCAGGGCTTGGCAACCTGCGTTATGGTTTCTATGGGCCGCCGCGTTGGTGGAGTGCTGATGTGACTTATAAGTTCTAAAGTGATGGCATCTCAATCTGAAGAGCTTATATTCGCCTAGGCTTGAACGCCCGCCATCCACTGGGTGGCGGGCACATTATTTTATCGACATTGTGAATCTTGAATTTGTCATTCCTGCGTAGGCGGGAATCTATGGGCGAGGTTGTATTTATCGCTACTGGATACGCGCAGCGACACATGCAGGGTTGAAGTATTTCCATGTCATGTCGACAGCAGGTTAATTTTAAAAAAGCGACATTGAAAAACGATAACTGTATTTTTATAAGAGGTTAATTGCCCATGGAACAGCAAGCAGCACAAAAAAGCTCCACACGCCCCTGGATATTGGCGCTGTTACTGTTTTTGTTTGGCGGAGGGTTCGCTGGTGGCGGCGCCTATTTGCTGAGCCTTGGAGGTACCACCTATTATTTGGTTGGCGGCATTGTTGTTCTCTTGTCTGCTGTTCAGTTGTGGCGCGGCAAGCCATCGGCGCTATGGCTCTATGTTCTATTTAGTGCTTTTACCCTGTTTTGGGCGATTTATGAAGCGGGGTTTGACGGCTGGTCTCTTGCCCCGCGACTCTTGATTCCCGCTGGCTTTGGTGTCTGGATGGCGCTGCCGTGGATAAAACGCTGGCTTTATCCTCATCCTGGCGAGGGTCAGATGCCTTCAGGCGCAAGAGCCTCTCTGACGCTTTCTGTGGCTGCGGTAGTGATTATTCTGGGGGCGGCCCTCAAGCCTCTGGACGAGCCGGCACCTTTCCCTTCAGCAGTGAATTTTCCGGTGGATGCAAAACTTACGGGTTCCGAGGGGGGCGAATGGAAACACTTCGGCAACACTCTGGCGGGCACTCGATTTTCTCCACTTACCCAGATCAATGTTGATAATGTTGATAG
>JBFXIU010000011.1:0-32475 GCA_050175615.1 Porticoccaceae bacterium
CTACAACCGGATGAGGCCGCACCTGAGCCTCGGCATGAAAACACCCGAAGAAGTGCATAGAAAGAAAAGCGGCTGCCCAGGGCAGCCGCATTCATCAAAAACCGTCAACGTATTTTAGGACGGGACACAGTTCTGGTGGATATAATTTTCTGTTGTCAGTGACATCAGGCGCATGCGACCACCCCAGACGCAGCCGGTGTCAAGGGGGAAGAGGTTTTTTTCATCACCAACGGAACCGTTTAATGACGCCCAGTGGCCGAACACGATTTTATTGCCTCGTGTCTGGCGGTTACTGTGAGCGTACCAAGGCAGATAGCCGGGGGGAGCCGCTGATGGGGGCTGTTTGTTGGTCATCTCCAGCGTACCCCTGGCATCGCAGTAGCGCATGCGGGTGAGGTAGTTGGTGATCAGTCTCAGCCGGTCTGTGCCCTCGAGGTCATCCCGCCACTGGCGGGGTTGATTGCCGTACATATGCCGGAAATAAACGCGACTCGAGGCGGGTGATCTCAGCGCAGCCTCCACTTCGGCTGCGTAGGCTTTTGCCTCGGCCAGCGTCCACTGGGGAGGAATGCCTGCATGGACGAGGGTGTAGTCGCCTTCGCTGATGAGCAGGGGTTGATGGCGAAGCCATTCAAGAAGGTCGTGGCGATCCGGAGCGCTGAGAATGTTTTGCAGGGTGTCTTTGTTGTTGGGAGCCTTTGCCCCCTGAGCTACCGCGAGGAGATGGAGGTCATGGTTGCCCAGGGTTGTGCGAAAGCGATCCCCAAGGCTTTTGCAAAATCTTAGGGTTTCCAGGGAAGACGGCCCCCGGTTGACCAGATCGCCCACTGCCCAAAGCTGATCATTTTTCGGGTTGAACCCCGCACGTTCCAGCAGTTGCTCAAGGCAGGAAAGGCAGCCCTGAATGTCGCCCACGGCATAGATCGTCATAGTGCGCCCTGTCAGTTGATGGAGCCTGGCACGGCCAGCAGAAAGGGTGGGATTGGGGCGTCAAAGTAACTGTCGTCGGGGGCTTGCATTTGGTATGAGCCCTCCATGGTGCCCACCCTGGTGTCGAGTACGGAAAAACTGGAATAGCTGTAGCTTCCTCCTGGAAGTATCCTCGGTTGTTCACCCACCACGCCGAGACCTTTGACTTCGCTTTTGTTGCCATTGCCGTCCGTTATGATCCAGTGGCGGCTGATCAGCTTGGCTGGAGTGTCACCGTTGTTGCTGATAGTGACGTGGTAGCCAAAGGCATATTTGTCCTTCTCCGGTTGGGACTGAGCCTCCAGGTTCTGGCTTTGTACGGTGACGATGATCTGATTTGGCATGTGCGACTGTTCGATTCCTTGCTTTAGGCTGGTTTAACTCGAGTGTCTGTCAAAGACTGCCAGGGGTTTGGGGTTGGCGCTCTTGTGGAATTATCCCCTTGTATTGTACCCCTAAAAGTAACGCCGAATTATCGGCAAAATATTCGCAACTTAGAAGGCTTGCTCGCAGAGCTGGTTGCTGAGGGATGCAAACTCGGCCACAGAGAGCGTCTCTGGGCGTCGCGACAGGTCGATCGTGATTTTATCCATATTCCATGCCCCCGGCAGTTGCTTCAGAGCGTTGCGAAGGGTTTTGCGGCGCTGTTGGAAAGCGGTTCTAACGAGGTTGTGGAAAAATTGAGGGTTGCTCAGGGCAATGTGGTGCCGTCGCGGAATCAGCCTGACAATGGCGGAATCCACTTTGGGCGCGGGGCGAAAGGCCGATGGTGGAACATCAAAGACGGACAGCACCTGACAGTAGTACTGAACAATCACGCTAAGCCGGCCATACACTTTGCTTCCCGGCTCGGCGGCCATGCGGTCTACCACCTCTTTCTGGAGCATAAAGTGCATATCCTCTATATGGTCGGCAAAGCCGAGTAGATGAAAGATCAGCGGCGTTGAAATATTGTAGGGCAGGTTGCCGACAATCCGCAGCCTGCCCTCCGCCGCCAGGGTGGAAAAGTCAAAATCCAGCGCATCGCCTTCGTGGAGCACAAAGCCATTGATGGCGGAAAATTTTTCCTTAAGTAATCTGGCCAGATCCCGATCCAGCTCGACAGCTTGTAATCTACCCGCTCTTTCCAGGATGGGTGCGGTGATCGCGCCCTGACCGGGGCCGATTTCGACAAGATTGTCCTTGGCCGAGGGTTTTACGGTGTTGACGATTTTCTCAATGATGTGGCTGTCGACAAGAAAATTCTGGCCAAAGCGTTTGCGTGCCTGGTGGGGGCGATGAACACTGCGATTGTCTGTCATATTAGCGTTGGGCTCTGGATTTGGCCATAAAAGCAGCATAACGGATAGCTGCGATGAAACTGCCGGGGTCGCCGCAGCCAGTGCCGGCGAGATCCAGGGCGGTGCCGTGATCCACCGATGTGCGAATGATGGGCAGGCCGAGGGTAATATTCACTGCCTGGCCAAAGCCCTGGTATTTGAGAACGGGCAGACCCTGGTCGTGATACATGGCGAGCACCGCATCTCCCTGCTTCAGGCGGTCGGGTGTAAACAGGGTATCTGCCGGATAGGGGCCGCGAGCGTCAATACCCAGGGCGCGAGCCTTCTCCAGTGCGGGAATGATGGTGTCGATTTCCTCTCTGCCCATATGGCCGCCTTCGCCCGCGTGGGGGTTCAGGCCGCAAACCAAAATGCGTGGTTTGTGCAGGCCAAACTTGAGGTGCAGGTCGGTATTCATAATGTCGAGAACAGTGATCAGCAGGTCGACAGTAATGGCGCTGGCGACAGCCTTTAACGGCAGGTGAGTAGTGGCCAGCGCAACTTTCAGGTTCTCGGATGCCAACATCATCACCACTTGAGGGGTGTGGGTTTTCTCGGCAAGAAATTCAGTGTGCCCGCTAAAAGCAATGCCGGCGTCATTGATGACGGCCTTGTTGACGGGCCCAGTTACCAGGGCGGCAACAGCGCCTGATGTGCAGTCGTCAACAGCACGCTCCAGGGTTTCAATGACATAGGCGCTGTTTGCGGGGTCGGGATGGGCGGCGGTTACCGCTGTCCGCAGGGGTATCGGCTTGATGGCCAGTTCCCCTGGCTTCAAAGGACTGCCATTGGCCTCTTTCAGCCGCAGCGGCAGGTTGAGTAATTTAGCCCGTGTTTCCAGTAGACCCGGATCGGCATAGGCGATCAGTTCACAGGCGTGGGGCGCCTGAATCAGTCGCAACAGCAGATCCGGGCCAATACCTGCGGGCTCACCTGGAGTTACGGCAATCTGTAGGGGGTGCTGTGCAGTGATCAGATTTTGATTTCCACGTAGGCGTTGTCGCGAATTTCCTGTAACCAGACCTGCAGCTCTTCATCAAACTTCCGCTGGCGAAGGATATTTTCTGCCTGGCCGCGTTTGATTTCATCACTAAAATCCTGGTTTCTGCGCTCGGTGACCTGAAGGATGTGCCAACCGAACTGGGAGCGAAACGGGTCGGAAACCACCTTGAGTCCAATGTCATTCATCACCGCTTCAAATTGGGGCACAAAGCGGCCGGGAACAGACCAGCCAAGTTCGCCACCGCTGAGTGCGGAGCCAATATCCTCGGAATGTTCCCTCGCCATTTCAGCAAAGTCGGCGCCATTGCGAATTTTATCGGCAATTTTCTCAAGCTCGGCGCGGGTGTCTTCTTCGCCGCGGATTTCATTGGGCTTGAGCAGAATGTGGCGGGCAAAATGCTGGGTGATGAGTTTTTTATCGACGTCACGGCGATCGTAGAGTTTGAGTATGTGTATCCCGGCGTCACTGCGCAGAGGCTGGGAAACCTGCCCCGGTTGCAGGTCGCTGACCACGGGAATAAATACCTCTGGAAGCTGTGCGGTGCGCCGCCAGCCGATGTCGCCGCCTTGAAGCGCAGTCTGGTCTCCAGAGTAGGTAATTGCCATTTGACGGAAATCCGCGCCTCCGTCAAGCTGCTCAATAATGCTGTTTGCCTTGGCGCTCGTTGAGTCGATCTCTTCCTGGCTTGCTGCCGTGGACAGTGGTAGAAGAATATGCCCGAGCTCTACTTCCGGTGAGTTCCACATTTGCCCTTCCTTGGAGGTCAGGAGATTGTCGATTTCCTGATCGGTGATGACAATGCGGCGATTCACCTGGGATTCCTGCACCTGGGAGAGCATCATCTCCATCATCATTTGCTCTTTGATGACATGGATCGGCAGGCCGTTTTTGCGCGCCTCCTCAATAAATTGTTCCGTGGAAAGCCCCTGCTGCTGGGCAATTCTGGCAACGGCCTGATTGAGCTCGGCATCGGAAATCTTGAGGCCGGCTCTTAACGCCATGGCGATCTGGATGCGTTCAAGAATCAGTCGGTCGAGAACCTGGGGCACCAGTACTTCCCGTGGCGGCGGCTCTGTGCCGGATTGTTGAATGCGGGTATAAATGGTGTCGACGCGCTCATTGAGTTCACTGGTCATGACCACATCGTTGTCGACAACGGCGGCGACGCTGTCGAGGAGGCGGATTTCCGCCTGGGCAGAGAGTGAGCCGACCACGCCCGTGAGAATAGCGCAGGAAAAAAGGAAGGTTTGTTTGAAGCGGTTAATACACATGGATTAATTTTCCGGTGGTTGATAGCCGTAAATACCCTCGCGGAGGATATTGTCGACGCGTTTGCTTAGGCCAGCCAGGCCGCGGAATTGTATCTGCAAGAAAATACCGTTGTTATGTTCCAGGTTGTCAGAACTGATAACGAAGTTATCATCGCGATCGACCCAGCGTCTGGCCACAATACTGGTGCGCCAGCAACAACTGCTGTATTCGAGTCCGGCGAAGACCTCAAGTTCCTGGTTGGTGCGCAAGTCTTGATTATAGCGCCCCAGGATAGTCCAGTTGCCGGCAATGGGCAGTGCAAAAGACAGCGCAGCCTGGTCAATGTCGGCGCGGACAAACTGGCCGCCGGAGAGGACATTGTCTCTGCGGGTGTAGCGATAGCTGAGGTTGAAAACGGTGTTTTCTCTGTTGTTATAGCCTAGACTCAGGTTGCCTTTGTTAATGGTGCCGCCGTCGTTTGTGGTCAACAGATCTGTCTGAAGACGCCAGTAATCGCCAAAGTTGCCGGCAAACTCCACGGCGATATCCGAATTTTGCTGGGTCAGCTCTGTGCTCGCTTCGGGCGTCAGGGTGACGCGACGGTCTTCCAGATAGTAGACCTGGCCGATGCTGATGCGGAGCTTCTCCTGTCCGGTGTAGCTGTCTATCAGCCTGGAGGTGATGCCAAAGGTGGCCTGCTCGGTATCACCGATGCGGTCGCCGCCGGAGAAGCGGTCGTCGCGGAACAGTTGGTAGTAGCCAAAGGTTAGTTCGGAGGTATCAAAATTGGGAATCGCAGACTGATCCTCGTAGGAGGATTTGAGATAGTAAATACGCGGCTCAATAGTTTGAATATGGCCGTCAACCCAGCTGGTTGCCCGTTCGAAAAACAGGCCTGTATCAATGGAACCCACAGGAACCACCACGTCTGGTGATGTCTGGGTCTGGTTGATCAGAGGATCATCGAGATTGTAGGTCAGGTATTTCGTGGTAAGCCTGGGCTTGAAAAAACCCCACAGCCACTCTTTATCCCAGGTGATGGAATAGTCGCCGCGAAACCGGGTGCCGGTGATGGTGGTGTTTTGATTGTCGGTACTGTAAGGAGTTCCGGAGCCGATGACATCGTCTTCACTGTGATCAAAAACGATGACGTTTTGTTTCATTCCGAGGATGAAATCAGAGTTGCCAAAGCGGTACTGGCCGTTGGCATCTACCCTCGGTAGCTGCTGATACTGTTCGAGGCCATTCAAAATAAGGGTTTCAAATTTTTGGGTCTGAATCGCCAAATCCCAGTGTTCAGTGACGTAACCGGCTTTGATTTGCTGGTTTAAATGGCTGGCACTACTGATTTCGAGGGTGGCGCTGTCGATGTCGCGGAAATAGTCGATATCGCTGATATCAGTGTAGTCGATGAAGGTGTTCCAGCGTTCACCCATGCCGCCGTGGTGCTCAACCCCGAACGACCAGCGATCCTGTCCCTGATACTGAGGCTCGTTGTTTGAGCCGCCTTTGTCGTCCCACAGATAGCCGCCGGAAAGCGTGGTTTCCGTGGATCTGGACAGGTGGCGCAATTCCAGTTCGGCCATGGAGCCTCGCTCTTGAAGAATTCGCGGTGTCAGGGTGGCATCGTATTGAGGAGCCAGGTTGAGATAAATCGGCTGGGCGTAGTCGAGGCCGTTGTCATTGCCGGTGAGAATACTGGGAAAGAGCAGGCCGGTTGCCCTGTTGTTGGATATGGGATAGCGCAGCCAGGGCATGTAGAGCACCGGCACATTGCGAACGTTGAGACGCACATTGCGGGCAGTGGCCACAGACTTTGTCGTATTGATATCGACGGAGGAGGCGCGCAGCTTCCAGGCCTCGTTGCCGGGTTCGCAGGATGTATAGAGCACGTCGTCAATATGGATTTTGTTCTCGGTGGGGCGGCTGATCTTGCTGGCCTCGCCGCGAATGCTGGACTCGTGAAGGACAAACAGCACATTGGCAGCGGTCATTTCGCCGCTGTCCATATTGACCTTGGCATTGTCTCCGGTTATTAACACCCCCGGTTCCCTGTAGGTGATATTGCCTTCCAATTCAACCGCTCTCTGCTCTCTGTCAACACTGGCCGAATTGCTGCGCACCTGGCGGTAACCCTGGGAAACCTGGACATCGCCCTGCAGCTTGGCGATGCTGCCCTGAGCTTCCGTGGTGTCGGCGCTGACCCTGAGGGGAGCTTCGCCCGGATCCAGATTGCCATCCTCATATTGCCGCGGCGGATCTATATAGGCGCCGCAACAATTGGGGCGGACTTTCTGCTTTTCCTCTTCTGTTAGCTGCTCAATGGGAACCCAGTCGAGATTGCTGGTAATGGGAACGCGCGGTTCTTCCGGCGTTGAGGGGCGGCTCAGCGGCTGGCGTTTGGGGCGAGCATACTGGTGACCCTCTACGGCTTTTTGTTCGCACAACCATTGGCCTGAAGCGTCGGCGCCACAAAACCATTGAGTATTGGTGTCCTGAGCCAGGGCATGGCTGCTGAGGCCAACGCCAAGCGACAGGAAAAAAGAGTGTTTCAGAGCAAGATAAAGCGGCTTACGTTTGCCGACAAAGTAAAAAACCATTGATTTTTGTGCTCGTGTAAACCGGTGTTTTGTTGTGACTGGGGATTCTACCCCAAGTTGACCTTTGTGGGTGAGTTGCTACCCAAATGCGGGATTATTTGGGCTAGAATGCCTCTTTTATTCTTTGGGGTGAACAATGGAAACGACGGCGGGATTGCGCGCTTGGGCTGAACAGTATCTGCCTGCCTTCGTCGCCATCGAGCGCCCCATCGAGTTTGAAGCCATCACCGGTGATGCTGGTTTCAGACAGTATTTCCGTATCAATACCAGGCCGTCGGTGATTGCCGTCTACGCGCCACCCAGCCATGAGAATGTTCCCGCGTTTGTCAGCAAGGATGTCGCCATGAAGGCCGCCGCTGTGGCGGTGCCGGCTATCTATGCAGTGGACTTTGTTCAGGGTTATATGCTTCAGGAGGATTTTGGCGATGCGCTGTTATTGCCGTTGCTCAATGAAACCTCTGTCGCCAGGCTGTACGGCGAGGCAGAGCGAATGCTGTTGCGAATTCAGCGGGTGAATCCCGAATCGTCGGTATTTCCCCCCTACGATCGCGCGCTGCTGCGCCAGGAAATGGAGCTGTTCCCCCAGTGGTTTGTCGAGCAGCTTCTGGGGCTGTCGTTGACGGCACAGGATCGCGCCATCATTGAGGCGGCTTTTACCCTGCTTGAGGATGCTGCCCTTGAACAGCCCCAGGTGGTGGTACATCGGGATTATCATTCGCGAAATCTGCTGGTTACAGGTTCGAACGACGCTATAGGTGTAATCGATTTTCAGGATGCCGTCATCGGCGCTTTTAGCTATGATCTGGTATCCCTGTTAAAGGACTGCTATATTCATTGGCCAACGGCGCTGGTCGAAGACCGCGCCCTGGCTTTTTTAACTGAACGCGCCCGGGAGTTGGGTGTGTCGCAACCGGAGCCCTCTCGGCTAATCCGCTGGTTTGACCTTATGGGATTGCAGCGCCATATCAAGGTGTTGGGGATTTTTGCCCGCCTTTATCTTAGGGATGGCAAAGCCCGCTACCTTGAAGATCTGCCGCTGGTGTTGCGTTACACCCTGGAAGTGGTTCGGAGCTATCCCGAACTGGCTAACTTTAATCAATGGTTTGCAGAGCGCCTGCTGCCCCTATTGCCGACGCAATCCTGGTATCGGGAGTCGCAGACGGCAGGAGATTAGTCCTATGAAAGCAATGATCCTGGCGGCAGGCTTTGGCGAGCGCCTCCGCCCCCTCACCGAAACCACCCCCAAGCCGCTGCTTCAGGTCGGCGGTAAACCCATTATTCAGTACCATATTGAAAATCTGGTGCAGGCGGGAATTCGAGAGATCGTGATCAATACCTCCTGGCTCGGCGAGATGATCGAAGCCTATCTGGGTGATGGCTCCCGGTTCGGTGTGGAAATATTCTGGTCCCGTGAAAATGAACCCCTTGAGACCGGCGGCGGTATTCGCAAGGCGCTGCCCTATCTGGGCTGCGATCCCTTTGTTCTCGTCAATGGCGATGTCTGGTCTGATTATCCACTGGAGAACCTGGTGACCCGGTCGCTCTCTGAAGATACGGATGCGCACCTGGTGTTGGTGCCCAACCCCCCGTTTAAGGCGGTGGGCGATTTCAGTCTTTGCGACAGCGGTCTGGTGCGCTACCCTTTGGAGGGGGAAAAAACCTATACCTTCAGTGGTATCAGCCTGTTGCGCCCGGAAATTTTTGCCCTCTATCCTTCCGCATCCGAGAAATTTCCGCTGCGCAACGTTCTCGAAAGCAGTATTCGCGCACTCTGTATCTCGGGGGAAGTCTTTGATGGGCAGTGGTGGGACGTGGGCACCCTGGAGCGTCTCGAAATGCTCAACAGCCTGCTGGCGGGTAAACCCCTGGATGTATCAAAAAAGCCCCGTCTTCGGCCACAAATTGCCTGATAATTTTTTGCGTCTTTAATACAATAGCCGCCTGATAAAATTCAACTTCGGCCATTGTCATGGTCGGGATCTTCCAGCGCCTGAAGTGAGGGTTTATGTTCAATATTTTGGAAGCACTGCCACCAGATCCCATTCTGGGTCTTACCACTGAGTACAAGGCAGATCCCCGCAGTATCAAAATTGACCTCGGCGTCGGGGTTTACAAGGATGAAGCCGGGCACACACCGGTTATGGCGGCGATAAAGGCGGCGGAAAAAACGCTGTTTGATGTTGAGGATAGCAAGAGTTATATCGCCCAGGTGGGCGTCGAAGCATTCAATACCGGCATGCTGGATCTGGTGCTGGGTCGCGATCATGTTGTCCTGCGTGAGCAGCGCGCCACTGCTGTTATGACGCCAGGGGGCACCGGCGCCCTGCGCCTCGGCGGCGAGCTTATTGTCAGAATGAACCCAAAGGCGAAAGTCTGGGTGGGCGACCCCACCTGGGCAAACCATATTCCTGTGCTTCAGGGCGCAGGGCTGGAACTGGTTACCTACCCCTACTACGACAAGGCCAGTTCGTCTATTCGCTTTGACGAAATGCTCGCGGCTCTTGAAAAGGCTGAGCCAGGTGATGCCGTGCTACTTCACGGCTGCTGCCATAATCCCTGCGGCGCGGATCTCTCCCGGGAGCAGTGGCAGGCTCTGGCGCATTTGATGCTGCGCAAGGAGCTGCTGCCCTTTGTCGATCTCGCCTATCAGGGGTTTGGTGAGGGGCTCGACGAAGACGCCTACGGTATTCGCTTGCTGGCCGAGCAGTTACCGGACGTGCTGGTGGCCAGTTCCTGCTCGAAAAACTTTGGCCTCTATCGGGAGCGAACCGGCACTGTTATCTGCATCGCTCAAAGCGCTGAAAAAGCGATAGCCGGTCAGTCCCATGTCGCCAACATTGCCCGCGCCATTTACTCGATGCCGCCGGCGCACGGTGGTTTTCTCGCCGGCATGGTGCTCAGTGATACCCAGTTGCGCGCTGACTGGGTTGCGGAGCTGACGACCATGCGCAACCGCATGAATGATCTGCGTTCATTATTTGTGCGCAAAATGGCAGAAAAAGACTCGCCGGTGGATTTTAGTTTCATCGAAAAACAATTCGGCATGTTTTCATTTCTGGGTATCACCCCCGAGCAGATCAAGCGCCTCAAAGAGGATTTTGCCATTTATATTGTCGGTTCCAGCCGTATAAACGTTGCCGGTATTAGCGAATCCGGTATCGATTATCTCACCGACTCCCTGGTTAAGGTGCTGAAAAGCTAAGTTGGCCGCGTTTTAAGGGTGTAAATCTACAGACAAGGGGCGTTAATCGCCCCTTGTCTGTTTCGGTGAAGCTCTTTTGTCGTCGGTGGTTTTTTTGGGCGAGGTTCGGGGTTTCGCCGTTTTTGCCGTTGTTGCGCTCTTGGTTGCTGTACTGGGCTTTTTTCGAGGTGATGCAGGTTTTTTTGCCGCTGCGGTATCTCGAGCAGCGGGTTTCGGTTTCTTGGCTACTGTCGTATGTTCTGCCTGCATCCGCGCAAGTTCCTGGCTCTGGGCTTGCAGTGGCTCGATAAATTCCATGGCCATGGCAACCGCATTGTCGGTAAACCCGATCAGGCGGTCAAAATTTTCATTGCTGAGATCGCGAATGCCGTCTTTTGACCTGTAGATATTGATAAATTTGAGCTCCCGCTCCAGGGTAATGACCAGCCTTTCGATACCGGTAAAACGGAGAAGCTGCCATAGCCAGGGCGCATACTCCTTACTGAAATCCATCATAAAGGTCAAAGGATCATTGCGGGAATAGAACGAGGCCAAGCGAAAGAGAATGTCCAGGGTGACAGGGGAGCGCCCCTCCTCAATGGCGCGCAGCATGTCCAGATTATCGATATCGACGGCTTTCGCCAGGTCTTCCAGGGTCAGTCCCGCTACCTGGCGCATGTCTTTGAGATAGCGCCCGGCCTTGCCAGCCTGCTCCATATATTCCGGCGCCCGCAACAATTTTTCCAGGAGGTTGCCGGACTGCTCCGCCGCGCGGGCAAAGGTCTGGGAGGCAATTCCCGGCCAGTGTTTGAACAGGCTGTCGAAGGAGCGGGATCTGTTGCCTTGCCGATTGCCGAACGTGTTTTTTGAGCCACTGTCTTTTGTCATGGAGCGCCTCCTGTAAAATAGTCACCGCTCAGAATGTACTCGCTAAATGGATATTATGCCATCGGCGCTGCGCGGCGTACTCTCTTCTAAAGCCCGGGAACCGGGAGGATTTTTATGATGCAAATTATTGATTGGGATAATGTTCGAGCGGCAATTTGGCGACCCAAGTCTGCACGGCTGCGGCCAGTGCGACGGCTGGATACAGTTGATCTGGACAATTTGCTCGGCATTGATGCCCAGAAGGATGCCCTGGTAACCAATACGCTGTCGTTTCTGGAGGGAAAGCCCGCCAACAATGCTCTGCTGTGGGGAAGTCGTGGTACAGGGAAATCTTCGCTGATCAAGGCATTGCTGAATCGCTTTGGCGATAGGGGGCTGAGGATTATTGAAATTGACAAGGATGATCTGGTTGATCTTCCGGAAATTGTTGACGGTATTCGCGACCTTGCCCAGAAATTTATCCTTTTCTGCGACGACCTGTCCTTTGAAGAGGGGGAGAGCGGATATAAGCACCTGAAAAGTATTATCGAGGGGTCAATTGAATTGCCGCCGGAAAATGTGCTCGTCTACGCCACGTCAAATCGCCGCCATCTGATTCCGGAAAGGTTGTCAGAAAATGCCGATGTCACCATTGTTGACGGCGAACTCCATTACACGGATGCCATTGAGGAAAAGCTATCGCTGGCAGACAGATTTGGCCTATGGCTATCGTTTTATCCCTTCGACTTGCAGCAATACTTTTGCCTGGTCGATGCTCTTTTTCCCGATTGCCCGGACAGGGAGCAGTTGCACCTGCTGGCTCGCCAGTTTGCCATGACCAGGGCGTCGCGAAGCGGGCGCACCGCCAGGCAGTTTTACCTCAGCATGCAAGGGCTGGTTTAAAGCGGCGGCTTAACGGGGTGAAATCTGATCAAACAGATAGGCCGCCAGAGCTGAGCGTTCACTGTCACTAAGCTCGGTGAAATTCGGCATTTCCCGGTGCTTGTCGCTGCCCTCAATCCAGGTGACCAACTCATGTTCTGACCGGCGGGTCAGCAGCGTGGCGGGGATTTTCTTGAGGTAATCACCCCTGCCGCTGCGGGGGTGGCACTGGGCGCAATTTGCCTCAAAAAGCGCCGCCCCCTGCTGAATCCTAGCCGCAGCTTCTGCGCTGTCCTGGTCGGGTGTGCTGTCACTGCAGCCCTGAATCAGGGCGCTGGCGAAAACGCCGAGGAGAGCAACTGTCTTAATGTGAGTCTTTGTTTTCATAAAATCTGGAACCTCCCGTTTTTAAGCGAGGATACGCTAGGGTCTGTTAACACTAAATGGATTATCACTGCTGGAGGTCATTTTTGCATCCAGCTAGGCGGAATGAGTGTGGTTTGGTCATTCCAAATAAGCGAATTCCAACAACGCTGGGGGCAAAAATGGCTCCAGCCCTTCGGGTTGCGACTAAAAAAGCGCCACTCGTCGTTGCTCGTCGATCATTTAGAACCACTAAACTCACTCCTCGCGCCTGGATTGGCGCTTTTTTAGACACAACAGAGGCAATTCAATTAGTGTTAACAGACCCTAGTCAGTTGTGCGCAGCCAGTCTGCCGACCCGTACTGGCGACGAGCCAGCAGCAGGCGTTGGCGGATTCGAGCCACTATGGTCTCTGTATTCAGACCCACTTGCGCCAATTGGGCGCCGTGGCCGGCATGATCGACAAAATAATCCGGCAGCCCCAGTTGCATGACTGGCACTCCAAAACTGTTTTCATTGAGATATTCACAAACCGCGCTGCCAGCCCCACCCATAATGGCGTTTTCTTCCAGGGTGACCAAAAGCTCGTGACTCTCCGCGAGCTGTGCCACCATGTCCTGGTCAAGTGGTTTGACAAAACGCATGTCCGCCACAGTGGCATCGAGGATTTCGCCGCTTTCCAGGGCTCTTGGCAGCAGTGTGCCGAAATTGAGTATTGCCACCTTTGGCGAGGCAGAAGCAGACTGGCGCCTGATAACGCCCCTGCCCAGGGGGAGCGGCGTCATCTCTTCATGGATCACAGCGCCAACGCCTGTTCCCCTCGGGTAGCGCACCGCTGCGGGTCCCTGATGGATATAGCCGGTATAGAGCATCTGCCGGGTTTCATTTTCGTCCGATGGTGTCATCAATACCATGTTGGGGATGCAGCGCAGATAGCTGATGTCAAAGCTGCCGGCATGGGTGGCGCCATCCTCGCCCACCAGGCCGGCGCGGTCGATGGCGAAAAGCACGTCGAGTTTTTGCAGGGCGACATCGTGAATCAACTGGTCGTAAGCCCGCTGCAGGAATGTGGAATAAATGGCCACCACCGGCTTTTTGCCTTCGCAGGCGAGCCCTGCCGCCAGGGTTACCGCATGTTGCTCGGCAATGGCGACATCGTAGAAACGATCGCTATAATCCCGGGCAAAACTCTGCATTCCAGAACCTTCGCACATGGCGGGGGTAATGCCGATAAGACGGTCATCCCGGGCGGCCATGTCGCTGAGCCAGTCGCCAAAAACCTGTTGAAATTTCGGCTTGATCGGCCTGTCTGTGAACAGGGATGTAGGGCTGTTTATGGTCTTGGGCTCGGTTTTGGGTTCAATTTTGGTAAAGGCATGGTAGCCGATGGGATCCTCTTCGGCGGGCAGGTAACCCTGGCCTTTGCGGGTAATGACATGGAGCAGGATGGGACCCGGTAAATCCTTGAGGTTATTGAGGGTCTGAATGAGTAGTGGCAGGTCGTGACCGTCGATGGGGCCTATGTAATTAAAGCCCAGCTCCTCAAAGACGATGCCGGGGGCGACCATAGCCTTGAGATGCTCTTCGGTTTTACGGACAAAGTTAGCCGCAGAAGGCATGGCCTTGAGGGCTTTTTTGCCGCCTTCGCGAATATTGTTGTAAAAACGGCTCGCCCAGATTTTTGAAAAGTAAGTGGCGAGGCCGCCGACATTGCGGGAGATCGACATGTTGTTGTCATTGAGAATCACCAGCATGTTGGCATCTGTGTGGGCGGCGTGGTTGAGGGCTTCAAAGGCCATCCCGGCAGTCATGGCGCCATCGCCGATAATAGCCACAACCCTGCGGTGGAGGCTGTCCAGGCGCGCCGCCAGAGCCATGCCCAAAGCGGCGCTGATGGAGGTGCTGGAGTGGCCGACGCCAAAGGTATCGTACTTGCTTTCGCTGCGTTTGGGAAAGCCCGATATGCCGCCCTCTGTGCGAATACTGAGAAGCGCATCGCGTCGGCCAGTGAGAATTTTATGGGGATAGGTTTGGTGTCCGACATCCCACACCAGCCTGTCTGTGGGGGTGTTGAAGATGAAGTGGAGGGCAATAGTGAGCTCCACCACCCCCAGTCCGGCGCCAAAGTGGCCGCCGGAGCAACCCGCAGCGTAAAGCAGGAAGGCGCGAAGCTCGTCCGCCAGCTCGGAAAGCTGATCCTCTCCCAACTGCCGTAATTCTGCGGGAGACTCGACGCGGTCAAGCAGTGGCGTGACTGGCCGGGTGAGAGGAATTTCTGTGAATTTTTTAGGCATGTTGTGGCTGATTATGCATTCCCGGCGATTTTACACGAAAAAGCCTCCGTAAGGGCTTGCCCTTTTTACCGTCTTTTTCTCTCATCGGGGTTGGTTGTGGTCAGTGGTTGCGCTCGACAATAAAATCGGCAATTGACCCCAGGCGCTGCCCCTTTTCAGCAAATATTTCCAGGGCGTTGGTGGCGGCGGTGTGCAGTTCCAATAGTTTGGCTTTTGCGCCCTCAAGGCCAAGTAGTGACGTGTAGGTGGGTTTGTTCAGGGCTTTGTCTGCGCCCTGGCGTTTTCCCAATGCCAGGGTGGAGCTTTCCTCGTCGAGAATATCGTCTTTCACCTGGAAAGCGAGGCCTATGGCCAGGCTGTAGGCATTCAGGGCGCTTAATTGCTCTGGACTGGCATGTCGCGTGGCGATGGCGCCCATCAGAATGCTCGCTCTGATCAGGGCGCCGGTTTTATGATTGTGCATGGTCTCCAGCTGCTCCAGGGTTTGCCTGGTGTTAATGGCGTACAGATCCAGAGATTGTCCCAGCACCATTGCGCTACTGGCGCTGCTCAGCACGGCGATCAGCTGCAGTTGTGTCTCTGCGTGCTGCGAGGGTTCGCTGAGGACTTCAAAGGCCAGAGCTTGCAGGGCATCTCCGGCGAGAATTGCGGTGGCTTCATCAAAGGCAAGGTGACAGGTGGGTTTGCCCCTGCGGAGGTCGTCGTCATCCATGGCTGGCAGATCGTCGTGGATCAGCGAGTAGGCGTGAATCAGTTCAACGGCCATTGCCGCGCGATGAACCTGATCCGAGGTGTCGGCAAAAACCTGGGCGGCGGCATAGCAAAGACTGGGGCGAATACGTTTGCCGCCGTTGAATACGCTGTAGTTCATGGCCTGGCTGAGACGGTTGTCGCCAAGCGCCGCCAGGCGCGCCCGCAGTTTGTCATCCACGATCCTGCGACAGTCGTGGAGAAAAGAAGGGGTGTCAACGGTCATTAATTTTCTTCTTGCTGGTCAAAGGTGGTGCTGCTGATGGCGCCCTGGCTATCCTGGGAGAGCAGACTGATTTTTTGCTCGGCCTCTTTGAGAGCATCCTGGCATTCTCGCGTGATGCGCACCCCTTTTTCAAAGGCTTTGAGGGAGTCTTCAAGGGTCAGAGTTCCCGATTCCAGGGATTCCACCAGGCTTTCCAGCTCGTCGATACTTTGTTCAAAATTGATACTTTTTTTTCGAGCAGCCACATTTAACTCCTTATAGTCCGTTGCAATTGCGCAATGACTCCGATAGAACCATTTATTTTGTAGGATATATCTTACATTAAAACAGGATTTATCCTTATGGCGACAAGCGCCACACGCGCGTATATTTAATCACGCAAGGATGCATAGCGGAAGGATCCGTTCACCAGGGAACGATAAGGATGTCGGCTTCATGGAAGTGCGGTGTCTTTGCATCAGGATGGGTGCAATTTCTATACTGCTTTTTGGCGCTCCAGGGCTTCGGCGTTGGAGCGTTTCTTTTTGCCCCAGTTTTCTTCTCTCGGAGTGGTTGACAGCACTGTTTTCGGGGTTAAGATAGCCTAAACTCACGCTGAGGACGGTGCCTGCAATAAGTCACGTTTGCTGCGAATGGGTCATCACTTGCTGATGGCGCTCTCTTCTAAAATCCAGGCGCAGGTTCTGGAGAATCTTCTTCCCGCTGTCATTTCTCTCTTTCTCCCCATCCCTTGTTCATTTGTTTGGCTTCGGTCGCGGCTTGTGCGTCGGTTTTTTCGGGAGTTTGAACCATGTCATTAAAAATACTGCGTCTTAATCTCGCCGGACAGCCAATTGAATGGCTCGATTGGCAAACGGCAGCTTGTTTATATGCTCGAGAGCTGGTGGCCTGGAGCCTGGGGGATGTCATTCATAAAGTTAGGGGCGGTCATTCCCGATTGACAGGACGGCGTTCCCAGATCGACCTTCCGAGTATTATCGCCTGCGGGGGCGGCCGCCTGGCGCGACCGCGCTTGTCATTCCCACTGCGCAACGATGCGCTGTTTGCGCGGGATGGCTATATCTGCATGTATTGCGCAGAGCATTTTGATCAGGCTCAGCTGACCAGGGATCATATTATCCCCCTGTCCCGAAAGGGCGAAGACCGCTGGGAAAACGTGGTTACCGCCTGCCGCCGCTGCAATCAGCGCAAGGCCAATTATCTCCTTGAAGAGATCGGCCTCGAGCTGGTTGCACTGCCTTACAGACCCAACAATGCCGAGTACCTCGCAATTATCAATTCAAAGCGTATTCTCGGCGATCAAATGGATTTTCTTCGCAGCCAATTTTCCGCCAATAGCCGCCATTTGGGTGTTGTCGGTGTGACTCAGTAAGAGGTTCCCAAGGTTGACATGGAGATTGGCGCAACAATTGAACTCAGCGCAGCGATTGAATAAAGGTCGCAGCGATCAGTAGCGGGCAGAAAAAGCGCACATAGAGGGGCCATATTTTCCAAAAATAACTGTCTTCAATTTGTGGGTTGCCGTGGCGCAGTTCTTCGAGGAGTTGATCCCGGTGAATCGCCCAGCCAGCGAAGAGGCAGAGAACAATCCCCAGTAAGGGCTCGCTGTATTCAGTGGTCGCCGTGACCACCAGACCAAAGAGAGGGTCAAACCAAATCAGAATTACCGCCGTCAGTATAAAAATCAGGCTGCCGCTGAGCCAGGCCGCGCTGCGGCGCTCAAGGGGGGTGCTCTCGACGAGCAAGGAGGTTGGCACTTCCAGCATGGAGATGGAGGAGGTCAGCGCGGCAATGGTCAACAGTGCAAAAAAAATCAGAGCGAAAACAATGCCTGCAGCTCCCATGGAATCGAACAGGGTGGGCAGCACCTGCAAAATCAGATTTGGGCCGGCAATCAGTTCGCCGTTTTGATAAATGTCTATGCCCTGCTGTTGGGCGACGAACAGGGCGGGCAGAATCAGCAGTCCGGCCAGAAAGGCAATGCCCATGTCGATCAGGGTGACAGCAGCTCCCAGGGCTGGCAAATTCTCCTCGCGGGGAATATAGGAGCCATATATCAGCATGGTGCCAACCCCGAGGGAGAGGGAGAAGAAAGCCTGGCCGAGGGCACTGACAATCAGCTCGCCATCAAAGACTGCGGAAATATCGGGAAGCAAATAGACTTTGAGGCCGAGTAAAGCTCCCGGTTGAAACATGACATAAGCGATCAAGGCAAGGAGGAGAAAAATGAGCAAAGGCATCAGTCGCGTTGACCAGCGTTCAATGCCTTCCTTGACG
This sequence comes from Porticoccaceae bacterium, assembly GCA_050175615.1. Classification (GTDB taxonomy): domain Bacteria; phylum Pseudomonadota; class Gammaproteobacteria; order Pseudomonadales; family Porticoccaceae; genus CAYXXZ01. The sequence goes on from JBFXIU010000011.1 coordinate 17,984, forward strand.
CCCTCGCTGACCATGGCAATGGTGAGCACAGCGAAAACCAGCGCGCAGCCCATATCCCGAGCCAGACTTTGCCGGCCAAACCAGTTGGCAAAATCCTCGGCTCCTGTTACGGCTGCGCCCTGGGCTACAAACTGAGCCACCATCCAGCCCGCCACCAGTGAATAAAAACCGAGAATGGCGCTGGCGGTTAAAACCCCGACAATACCTGCAGCGGTGCCCAGTTTGCGTCCGGGTCGGGAGAGGGGCAGTTCGCCAAGAGCGCTGACGATATTGGCGCGACAGTGGCGGCCAATGATGAGTTCGGCCATGAGCGCCGGGTAGGCAAGGCAGAATGCGAGAATCAGGTAAACCAGTAAAAAGGCGGCGCCGCCATTTTCTGCCGTATTGGTGGGAAAACCCCAAATATTGCCGAGCCCCACCGCCGAACCTGTGGCCGCGAGGATAAACCCCAATCTGGACGAAAATTCACCCCGTGCCTGCCCTTTCACTTGCCCCCCTTGAGATACTCCGCCTGGGGCGAATCATGACAAATGCCGCCATGATTCGCCAGCGGATCAGGGGCGGTTGGTCAGGTCACTACATAGACATGGCGGTGAATGTTTTTGAGAATCTGACCGATTTTCCGGCCGCGCAATGCGGCCTTGAGACCGGTGCGGCGAGTGGCGCCAATAATCACCAGCTCCGGATTGAGATCGCGGCAGATTTCCGCAAGCACTTCATCGGGTTCTCCGGCTTTGAGGTGAATATGGTCGTTGGCAAGGCCGGTGGCGGCGACGATTTTGCCGCGATCCGGGTAAGAAGAGGAATCTCCATAGGCATTGATGAGATGAAGCTCTGCGCCGTGCATTTCGGCGGTGAGCTTGCCCGCCTTGAGGATACGCTTGTTGAGCCCCTCAAGCTTGCTGTCCTGAACATCCATGGACACCGCAATGGTTTTTGCGATATCTGCCCGGGCATTGCTCTGAATAATGCCCACAGGAACGGGGCAGTGCCTGATCAGGTGCCAGTATTCGTCGCTGAGGGATTTGCTGGCGGTTTCACCTGGGTGTGAGACCAGGACGGTGGTGGCGTCAACAGCTTCGGCGTTGGCGATGATGCTGTCGGCCCAGTCCTGGCTCCAGGAGATACGGATCCTCGTCGCCAGCCCGAGATCCCTCAGCGGCTCGGCCAGTTTGTGGAGGAATTGTTCGTCGCGAAAGAGGGCGGGATTGCTCGCGTGGGTGTCTGTGCTGCTGTGGTCAATGGCAAGCAGCAATGTGACTTCCGGCTTGTAATGGGGAAGGCCGGCATGCATCTGTTGCAGTACTCTGTCGATTGTGGGGTGATTGTCGCTGGTGGGGTCGACAACAACCAGCAGTCTTGCTTCAAGCGCCATCTTTGTTACTCCGGTCAATGGTAAAATGGATTTACTCGCAGTAGAAAGTATAGCTGGGTGTTGATGCCGTCAAGTTGATTTAAGATAAAAAAGCCGACATTAACGGCGCCCTAAGGTTTGATATTGGCACGTATCCAGTTAAAAACATCCGTATACCAGTGGGGAAGCAGGGGCTCAAGGGCATCGAGGCTGTGCTCGCCATCGGCAGCGGCGCCAATGCAGAGATTGATATGCCCCACTTTTCTGCCCGGGCGGACCTCTTTGCCGTACCACCAGAGTTCTGCATGGGGAATTTCCAGCCAGCGGTCATTTCGCTCGCAGCCAAGAAGGTTCACCATCAGGGTTAAGCCTTTGCTGGCTGGTGCCAAAACCGGCAAGCCACAAATGGCGCGCAGGTGGCTTTCGAACTGGCTGACACTGCAGCCCGCCTGAGTCCAGTGCCCGCTGTTGTGAACCCTGGGCGCCAGCTCATTGACGAGCAATTGGTCGCCGACGCGAAAACATTCCATGGCCATGACGCCCACATAGTCGAGGTCGTGGAGAATGGCAGAGAGCATGGCTTCTGCCTGACCCTGGAGATGGGAGAGGCGATCAAGGGGGGCAATGGAAGCGGTGAGTGTGCCGTTGACGTGGAGGTTCAGCACCAGCGGATAAAAGGCGGTGTTGCCTCTGGCGTCGCGAACGCCGATGACAGAAACCTCTTCATCAAAGGGGATTCTGCGCTCGGCAATGGCGGTATTGCGCCACTCGGCGGGGATTTGACTCTGGTCTGGCTGTTTGAGCCAGTATTGACCTTTGCCATCGTAACCGCCGCGACGCTGTTTCAGCAGCACCTGCTCGCCAAGTGTGCTGTAGAGATCTTCTTCGCAAGTGTGATCCTCAACCTGCCGCCAGGGAGCCGTTGCAAGCTTGAGGCGATCCAGCAATTGCTTTTGCGACAGGCGGTCTGCCAGAAGGCCAAACACCGAGCGGTTGACCAGATTGCTATGATTGGCCAGAGTGGTGGTGGCGGGAGTGATAGGCCAGTGTTCGATTTCGGGGGTGACGATGTCATCACCTGCAGTTGACGGAATTTCCGTGCTGTCCAGAGCCACGGGGCGAACGTCAATATCGAGGGGCATGCCGGCATGCTTGAGCATGGTGCCCAGCTGGCCGGCGCCGAGAACCCAGACCCTGGTCATGGCTCAGTCCTTGGATCAGGGCTGCCGAGGACGTCGTCGCGCTGTTTGTTGCGAAAAGCGTCGATGCGGGCGGCCAGGTCTGCGTCCTGAATGGCCAGTATCTGACCCGCCAGCAGGCCGGCATTGAAAGCGCCGGCTGCGCCTATGGCCAGTGTGCCAACGGCAACGCCCTTGGGCATTTGGACGATGGATAGCAGGCTGTCGAGGCCGTTCAAGGCCTTGCTTTGCACGGGAACCCCCAGGACTGGCAGGCGGGTTTTTGATGCGACCATGCCCGGCAGATGTGCGGCGCCACCGGCACCGGCAATAATGACTTCAAAGCCATTGTCGGCAGCGCTGCTGGCGAAGCTCATCAGCTTGTCCGGCGTTCGGTGGGCAGAAACCACGTCCACCTGATAGGGAACAGCCAACAGGTCGAGAATTTCCGAGGCCGCTTTCATTGTGGGCCAGTCGCTGCGCGAGCCCATGATGATGGCCACCTTTGCTTGCATGTGCTTCTCCAGTGCTTGTAAGAATAGAAATGGCTGCTTAATCGAAGGCGCTTCGTTGGAGGCAACCCCAATTCCAAGGTCAGCAGGTTCAAATTAACAAGCCGGCGATTATACCACTATGTGTGTGATGCCTGTAAAAGAGCCGGCGCCGGTGATGGCAGGATCAAGGGCGCTTGATGCCTGGTTGGCGTGGCCGGGATTGGCAGGGGCTGTCTTTTTCCCAAAGTCGCTGCACATAGGGGTTATAATCAAAGCGTCGAAACCGAGTTCGCGCTCTGGGGGAAGTCAAAATGACATTGAATGAATTGTTGAGCGAAGTTGTGGTGCGCGGCGGCTCTGATCTGTTCCTGTCGGTGGGCGCGCCGCCAATGATCAAGGTGGAGGGGGTGGTGAGCCCCTGTGGCGACAGCAAGCTGACTGAAGAACATGTCGATGCCATGATTCGCACCATTACCGATGAGCAGCAACAGGCGCGCTTTGCCGACAGCCACGAACTCAATATGCCGCTTTCTCTGGGTGCGGTTGGCCGCTTTCGCATAAACCTGTTTCGCCAGCGGGGGTATCCGGCTATGGTGGCAAGGTTTATCAAGTCAAGTGTTCCCGCTGTTGCCGAATTGGGGCTGCCGGCGCTGCTCAATACATTGATCCTTGAAGACCGTGGCCTGGTGCTGCTGGTGGGTGGCACCGGTACCGGCAAGTCCACCACCCTGGCGGCCATGATCAACTATAGGGCGCGGCTGAAAACCGGTCATATACTCACCATTGAAGATCCGATCGAATACCTTTTCGAACACCAGCAGTCATTGGTTAACCAGCGGGAGATCGGCGTAGACACCGACTCTTATGCTATCGCCCTCAAGAATGCCATGCGCGAAGCCCCGGATGTCATCATGATCGGTGAAGTTCGGGATATGGAAACCATGAAGCAGGCAATTTCCTATGCCGAAACAGGCCACCTCTGTCTCACCACCCTGCACGCCAGCAATGCCGCACACGCCCTGGATCGGATCAAAAATTTGTTCCCCGATACCGCCCAGAAGCAGCTGCGCAGTGATCTGTCGTCCCATCTCCGCGCTATCGTTTCCCAGCGGCTGGCCATCGGCAAAGATGGCAAGCGGGTGGCGGTGGTGGAGGTCATGCTCACTACACCGCTGATTCAGGAGCTGATTTACCAGGATCGCGGCGCCGAGATTCAGGATGCCATGATCCAGGCGCGCGCGCTGGGTTGTCAGACCTTTGAAGATCATCTTTTTGAGTTGGTTCAGCAGGATCGGATTTCCCCCCAGGAGGCGCTCCACCACGCCGATTCGAAAACCAACCTGACGCTGCGGTTTCGGCTGGAGGGAACCGGTGCTCAAAAGCGCCCGCAAGTGCCTTTGAATGTCAGATACTGTGCCAAAACCGCATTCAGGGATATTGCCACCTACAAAATAAAGCCCGTGAAATTGGTTGCGGAAGATAGCAGTCGCAATAACCTGATAGAAAAGGGAATCCGCCTGGCAATGAAAGCCAAGGGTCTTCATGAGAACGAGGCAAGGCCAGATGTTGAAATTCGCTATCTGGTTTGCGACGGCCGCAGCGATCTCCTCATCGGTGGCGTCGAATTCGCCGTCAAGGCACATACCGCCACTATGACAGACAGCGATATTGATGGTGCTCTGGAAGTCAGTATTATCGACATGACCACGACCAAGCCGGTGTGGGTTGCAGTGGCATCCAGCAAACTGCTGCGCGAGCTTCGCGACGACGACTCGCTGAGTGGGAATTTTCTCGAGCTATTCAGTGAGTTTCCTCCCCTGCAACTCTGACGGCAAAATACAGAGATTGCGAAATCGGCCTAATGTCGAGGATATTGAAACCTCGAGACTCTATAATGGCGGCAAACGCCAGAGAGTTCTCCCTTGCTAAGCTACAGACATTCCTTTCATGCAGGCAATTTTGCCGATGTCCTCAAGCACATTGTGGTCACGGAAATATTGGCTTATCTCTGCAAAAAAGATAAGCCTTTTGAATACATAGACACCCACGCTGGCGCAGGGAGTTACAGTCTTGGCAGCGAGCACGCCCGTAAGACCGGCGAATACCTTCAGGGTATTGCCCGCTTGCGCGCCAGGGACTGGCCGGCGCTGGCCGCCTATTTTTCTGTTGTCGATGCCTATAATCCCTTCGGGACACTGCGGGACTATCCGGGTTCTCCCGGTTTTGCCCTTCACTACCTGCGCCCTCAGGATCGCGCCTGGTTGTTTGAGCTGCACAGCAAGGATTACGCCGCACTGTGCAGTTTTGTCCAGGGTGACGGCAAGGCTCCAGCCGGTCACAGCTGCAAAAAAATCAGGGTGCAAAACGCTGATGGCCTGGCGGGCTTGCAGGCACTGGTGCCGCCCCAGGCGCGCCGCGGGCTGATTTTGGTTGACCCCTCCTATGAAATTAAAACAGACTACCAGCAGGTGGTGAATGCGGTAATTGCCGCCCATCGCAAATTTGCCACCGGTATTTATGCGGTCTGGTATCCGGTGATTAGCCGCAGTCAGGCGAGCTGGTTTGAGCGCAAATTTGCCGCCGCCGGAATCGCCAATGTTGAGGTTTTCGAGCTGGGGGTGCTGGCAGACAATGACGACATGGGTATGACTTCGTCCTGTATGCTGGTGATAAATCCGCCCTGGCTGCTCAAAGAAAAATGCCAGACTCAGCTGCCGCGACTGGTGAAAGCGCTGGATACCAGTGGTGAAGCCTTTTGCCGTATTGAAACCCTGTGTCCGGAACAGCGCCGCGAATAAAAATTTATTCTTTTCCATTGGTAGTAACAGGTAGCTAACAGCTATAGTTGTCAGCACTGCCCTTAACGTGACGAGAAAGAGCGCCGCTTATGAAACCCTTATCCGATAACATTGAAGAAAATATTGACCGCTTTATTGTCGAGGCTATCGCCACCGGGTTGGTATGGGGGCTGGAAGGCGACGACGGCTGGGCGGTGTGTCCCTCGGAGCGCAATAGCGAACTGGATGTGATGCCCTTCTGGTCCCAGGAGGAATTCGCTCGGTTGCACTGCGAATCGGACTGGGCGGTCTACAAACCTGTGGCCATCGCCCTTGAAGAATTTCTTGACGACTGGCTTCCAGGTCTTCATGAAGATATCGTGTTGGTGGGCGTTAACTGGAATGGGGAGCTTGAGGGTGACGAGCTTGAGCCCCTGGATTTGCTCGAAGATTTTGATGCTGAAATGTCCTAGCCAGCTGTAGAAGGAGGATGAAACATGACTGCGTTTTTGATCGCCACCACGACTATTAAAGACGAAGAAAAATTTAAACGCTATGCGCAGGAGGTTGTAAAAACCTTTGCCCTCTACGGCGGCGAGCCTTTGCTGCGGGGTAATTTTGAGGGCATGCTCAGTGGTGAGGCCAGCCATGAAATGGCGGGGGTTGTTAAGTTTTCCTCCATGGACGCACTGAAAACCTGGTTTCACTCCGAGGAATACCAGCGCCTTATTCCCCTGCGCACCGAGGCGGTGGATATGACTATCGCCACCTACAGCGTTCCCGGCTGAGACTGATAAAATCATTGGCAGCCCTTTAAAAACGTCCTGTGGCACTTATATTCTGATAATGAACCAGTCGGCCTTTTCACAGTCGAAAAGGACTCTATTTTGTTTGTTGCCAGGGGGTGTTGTGAAAGTATTTGCGCGTTATTTTTTGTTTATGCTGGTGGCCGTTTATGCGGGGCTGTCAATGCCGGACAGGGCGGTGGCGGCGTTGCCCCTGCAGGATTCATCCGGTAAAAGTCTACCCACGCTGGCGCCCATGCTGAAAGCCGTCAACCCGGCGGTGGTCAATATTTCCACCTACTCTACGCAGAAACAAAATTACAATCCCCTTCTCAATGATCCCTTCTTCCGCCACTTTTTTAATATTCCCGAAGAACAGTACCGCCGCCAGCAACAGGCGCCGCAAAAACGTCAGCAGAGTGCCGGTTCCGGTGTCATCGTCGATGCCGGAGACGGCATTGTCATGACCAATTTCCATGTCATCAAAGGCGCCGACGAAGTTCAGGTTTCTTTGATCGACGGGCGCACCTTTGTCGCAGAGATCAAGGGTACAGACCCTGATCTGGACATAGCTGTTCTGCAAATTGAGGCCGAGGATCTTGCCCAGGTGACCATGGCGGATTCCGCCAAGTTGGCGGTTGGCGACTTTGTTGTAGCCATCGGCAATCCCTTTGGTCTGGGGCAAACAGTGACCACAGGTATCGTCAGCGCCCTGGGTAGAAGTGGTCTTGGCATTGAGGGCTACGAAAACTTTATTCAAACCGACGCCTCGATTAACCCCGGTAACTCCGGCGGCGCCCTGGTGGATCTCAACGGCCACCTGGTGGGTATTAACACCGCAATTATCGCCCCCTCTGGCGGCAATGTGGGAATCGGTTTTGCTATTCCGGTGAACATGGCCAGGGCGAGCATGATGCAGATTCTTGAGTACGGCGAAGTCAGGCGCGGTCAGCTGGGTATCGGCATTCAGGAAATTACGCCGGATCTGCGCAAGGCCTTTGCGTTGCGCAATGGCCAGCAGGGTGTGCTGGTGACAGAAGTCCAGGAAGACTCCGCCGCCGATGACGCCGGTATTGAGCCTGGCGACGTCATCATCAGCGTCAATGGTAAGTCTGTCCATTCCATGGGGCAGCTGCGCAGTCAGATTGGCGTTTTAAGGGTGGGTGAGAAGGCCGAACTGGAACTGATTCGGGACGGCAAAGCGAAAACCCTGAAGGTAGAAGTGGGCGAACCCCAGGACATGGTCGCCAGCACCAGTATGCATCCCCTGCTCGAAGGTGTCAGTTTTGAAAATCAAAAAAATGGCCGGGGAGTGGTTGTCACCGCCATTGCTCCCAATACCAATGCGGCCTACAGCGGCCTGCGGCCTGGAGATGTGATCAACGGCGCCAACAAACGCCGTGTGGTGGATCTAAAAAGCTTTGCTGCGGCACTGTCGGTTAACAGCAATGCCATTCTGTTGCAGATAAACAGAGGCGGTCGCGGTCTCTATCTGGTGATTCGTTAACGCCAGTCGAGGCTCAAAACCAAGGACATGGAAGTCAATTTCACTGATCTGGAACAAGGCCTGAAGTGGTATAGTCTCCGATACTAAAAACCTCTGAAACATTACAGGAACAGGCTATGAAAACCTACGAAACCGCGCGGGAACTTCTCGACTGCCTGGTGGACTTTCACCATCGCGCCTGCCGCTTGCTTGAGGGCGCCATGGATATGGAGCAAAGCGAAAAAGTTTTTATGGTGCTCGATTATCTGTACCAGCATCACAGCGAACTACAGGAAACCCTGGCTACCTATGAGGAGGACTGTGAAGACAGCGGCGACAGTGGCGCCGGTATTCTCAACACCTGGGTTCCCTATGCCCTCAACGCCAACGACTCCCCGGAGGCTTTTATCGACAGTCTCGATGTGGATGAAGAGATGTCCTTTGACGCCTCAGAAGCCCTTGGGCGGGCGCTCGGCGATTATGTCGTCAGCCTGGTGAGCAATATCTGTGCTGAAATAGCGGCGCCCTCAGTGGCCGAGATTTTTGCCAATATTTTGGAAATGGAGCGCAGCGAGCAACGCAAACTCACCAGGGCGGTAAACTCGCTGCGGGATATGTAAAACCCTAATGGGGATCACTGGCGTTTGTGCAACGCCACTTCCACTCAGTCTGATAGCGTGGATACACCGGGTATGCTAACAATCCGGCGCTATCGCTTTGTTCGGCTTGCGCCCGCAAGTGGTATTCCTTAGGCTTGCCCATTGAATTCACCACCCCCAGGAATCCCTATGTCCTTTAACCAAAGCTTGATGCAAAGAGATCTGGCTGTTCTCTGGCATCCCTGCACCCAGATGAAAGACCACGAAAAGCTGCCGCTGATTCCCATTCGCCGTGGCGAGGGGGTGTGGCTTGAGGATTTTGACGGCAATCGCTATATAGACGCCATCAGTTCCTGGTGGGTGAATATCTTTGGTCACGCCAATCCCCGCATTAACGAGCGTATCAAGGCGCAACTGGACAGCCTTGAACATGTGATTTTCGCCGGCTTCAGCCACGAGCCGGTGATTGAACTGTCCGAACGCCTTGTCGCCATCACGCCAGAAAAGCTCAACCGCTGTTTCTATGCGGATAACGGCTCCTCCGGCGTCGAAGTGGCGCTCAAAATGAGCTTCCACTACTGGCTCAACAAAGGCCAGACCCGCAAGACCAAGTTTGTCACTCTGGGCAACAGCTATCATGGCGAAACCCTGGCCACCCTCGCGGTGGGCGATGTTGATCTCTACAAAAAAACCTACGAACCCCTGCTGATGACCACCTTCACTGCACCCAGCCCGGATTGCTTTTATCGCGAAGCGGGAGAGTCCTGGGAAGACTACAGTGCGCGAAAATTTGACGATATGTATGCGCTACTGGAAAAACATCACGACGAAGTTTGCGCGGTTATCGTCGAACCCCTGGTGCAGTGCGCCGGCAATATGCGCATGTACCACCCGATCTATTTAAAAAAACTGCGCGCGGCCTGCGATCATTTCAACGTTCACCTCATTGCCGACGAAATTGCCGTGGGTTTTGGTCGCACCGGCACCCTGTTTGCCTGCGAACAGGCGGGAATCACGCCGGATTTTCTGTGTTTATCAAAAGGCCTTACCGGCGGCTATTTACCCCTCTGCGCCGTGCTCACTCACGAAACTGTCTACGATGCTTTTTATGACGACTACGATACCCTGAAGGGGTTTCTCCACTCCCACAGCTACACCGGCAATCCCCTTGCCTGTGCAGCGGCACTGGCAACCCTGGATATTTTTGAGCAGGACGATGTCATCAACAACAATCAGCGCCTGATTAAAAAAATGGCGGAGGTTACGGCGCATTTTGGCGATCATCCCCAGGTGGCTGAGGTGCGTCAGACCGGCATGATCCTTGCCATCGAAATGGTTAAAAACAAAGCTGAGAAGACAGCCTATGCCTGGCAGGAACGGCGGGGGCTCAGGGTGTATGAGCACGCCCTTAAAAACGGCGCCCTGCTGCGGCCGTTGGGGTCGGTGATTTATTTTATGCCGCCCTATGTCATCAGCGAAGAGCAGATCGAGCACCTGGCTCGGGTCGCCTGGGAAGGTATTGAACTGGCTACCTCTGATTGAGGACATCACCGTGGAAAGTCACAGTTTTATCAATGAACTGATCCTTATCTTTGCGGCTTCCGTGGTGGTGGCGGCGCTGTTTAACCGCTTGAAAGTGCCAACCATTGTCTGCTATTTGCTTGTCGGCGCCATCCTCGGCCCCGGATTGGGCGCGGTCACCGATATCGGCGCCTTTCAGGTGGTGGCGGAGTTCGGCGTTGCCTTCCTGCTGTTTACCCTGGGGCTTGAATTTTCATTGCCCCGTCTGCTGGCTCTGCGGCGCGTGGTGTTTGGCATGGGTTCATTGCAGGTGGTGGTATCCATCGCCTTTTTCGGCGCCTTGCTCTACGCCACTCGAGACATTTACGCCATCACCCTGGTGGGCACATTAATTATCGCCTCGGCCATTGCGTTGTCGTCCACGGCCATTGTTACCAAGGAGCTGGCGCTGCGCAATCAGGTGGCCACCGCCCACGGCAATATGGCCATTGGCATACTGCTGTTTCAGGATATTGCCGCGATCGTTATGTTGGTGCTGATTTCTGTGGGTGCCGACCTCGGCAATTCCCAGATTTTGTCTGCCCTGGGAATGGCTGGCGTAAAGGCGTTACTCTTCTTTGTCGCAGTGGTGGCTATTGGCAAATGGCTGTTGCCGCCTCTGCTGGTGGAAATTGGCAAAAGCCGTTCTGAAGAGTTGTTTGTCCTTGTCGTTCTTGTCATAGCGCTGACCGCGGCTGCTGCGGCTCATGTCCTTGGGCTGTCGATGGCGCTGGGGGCGTTTATGGCGGGCATGATGCTCGGTGAAAGCCACTTTCGTCACCAGATCGAAGCCGAAATCCGCCCGTTTCGCGATGTTTTGCTGGGCATCTTTTTTGTCAGTATTGGCCTTATCGTCGACCTGGATCTGATTGCCAGCTATTGGTTGCGCATCGCTTTTTTCGCCCTCTGTCTGGTGGTGTTTAAAACTCTGCTGATTGCCGCCCTGTGCAAAATATTTGGCAGTGATTTGCGCGACTCCCTGCGCACCGGATTGATTCTCTGTCAGGGGGGCGAGTTCGGTTTTGCGTTGCTGGCGCTGGCGGTCAAGGATCAGCTGATCCCCAAAGATATGGCGTCTTTTTTCCTGGCGATTATCGTCTTCAGTATGGCGTTGACGCCCCTGTTGATTTCCCGCAGTCACCTGATTGCCGACCGTCTGCTGGCGCGGGGCGGCGTCAAGCCAGAGAATCATTCTGGCAGCGATATTGCGGCTGGCCAGGAACACGAATTGAAAAATCATGTCATCCTCTGTGGCTATGGTCGCGTTGGCCAAATTATTGGCCGCTTCCTGAAAATGGAAAATATTCCCTATGTTGCCGTCGACGACGATCCGGTTCGCGTGCAGCGGGCATTGGCGCTGGGGGAACAGGTGGTATTTGGCAATGCCCGCAAAATCAAATTACTGCAACAGCTGGGATTGGCAGATGCGACCCTGGTGGTGATCAGCTTTGACGACCCCATGGCGGCGCGTACTATGGTGGAGGAGATCCGCCAGTTGCGGGACAGGATCCCGGTGTTAGTGCGTACTCGCGACGACAGTTTTTTGCAGGAATTGCAGCAGGCCGGCGCCAGCGAAGTCATTCCAGAAACCCTGGAAGCCAGTCTGATGCTGGTGAGCCATGTGATGGCGGCGCTGGGGCTGCCTGCGGCCAAGGTTTTTGACACTGTTCGCCAGGTGAGAGAGGAACGCTACAGCATGCTCCACGGCTTTATTGTCGGTGAGAAGGTGGGTAGCGAGCTTCCTAATCAACTGCAACCGATTTTCTTGCCCAGGGATGCCCGCGCCGTCGGCAAAACCCTGGAACAGCTGGCGCTGCAAAATCTCAATATTCGCATTCATACCCTGCGCAGGGGTGACAAAACTCTGTCGAATCCAGGGGCAGCCACGGTGCTGGAGGCAAACGATATTGTTGTTCTCGGCGGCGAGGCCTCCGCCATCGAGAAAGCTGAAAGCTATTTGCTCAGTGGCAGCTAACGATCAGAGGCAGTGGGTCGCCAGCCGCTGCCAATCACCCTTGGGCTTGAATCGTCATTGTGGTTTTGATGGCGGCGGCAAGCAGGGGGCTGAGATCGATGCGGTTTGAAGGCTGGGGAATGGCGTTGGTGGTGATCACTTCGATTATGCCTGCGCTGGTCATGGCCTCTTCCGCCCCAGGGGCAAACAGGCCGTGGGTGCAGATGGCGCTGACCCCGATGGCGCCGCGATCATGCAACTGGCAGGCGGCCTCCATCATGGTGTTGCCGGAACTGATGACATCGTCCACGAGAATGGCTTCTTTGTCCGCATAGGGGTAATCCGGCAGCGTCACCTGGACACTGCGGTCGCCGCTGCGGACTTTATTGGCCACCACATAATCCAGTCCGCAGCGTTCTGCCACCTGGGCTACCCACTGGCGCGACTCCTCGTCGGGGCCAACAAGAACGCCGTTGTAACCTGTGTCGCCCAGATAATCACCGATCAGTGGCGCGGCAGAAAGCGCTGTGCTGCGGCACTGAGGCAAGGCCTCGAAGAGATTGCTGATGCGGTGGAGGTGGGGGTCGACGGTAATCAGGTCATCTACCCAGCCGGACAATAGATTGCCAATGATTTTCTGGCTGACTCCCTGCCCTTGCTGAAATACCTTGTCCTGGCGCATATAACAGAGATAGGGAGTGACCAGGATTGCCCGCTTACAGCCAAGGCTCTTTGCCGTTTCAATAGCCAGATAAAGCTCGATCAATTTACTGTTGGGGTCGTGGAGGCCGCGCAAGAAAACCACCGTGTCTGGCAGTTGCGGTGGCAGGGTCACCAGGCTTTCGCCGTCGGGAAAGCGGTGGATATCCACCGCTGCCATGGTTGCCTGCAAGCTGTCGGCGAGCAATTGTGCCTCGGTGAGGGATTCCGGAAAGCCGAGTATTAGCATAATGCAATGATATCCATTTGAAGGGTTGTCGAGGCTGTCAAAACTGTGCCGTCCAGGGGCTGGCCTTGGCGCCGCCGACACCAATGTCATAGCCGGAATGCTCCGTTGCGAGACGCTTGGCAAACTCGAAATCGGCGCCGAACTGGGCGTAAATTCGGTAAAGCATCTCTCCGGCTTCCACAGGGTCGCCGAGTTTTTTCTGCAAGAGCACTCCCGCGCCCTTGTCCATGGGGGCGCCGGCAAGGCGGGCGATGCGCGCCATCAGCTGGTTGTCGATGGCCTCCACCACACCGCTTTTGGGGGCGGTAATGTCCCAGGTCAGTGTCCCCAGCTGAAAGGTCTGGGTTTGAATGCCTTGAGCGGCAATAATGTCGCGCATTTTTGCCAGGGCGCGGCCGGAATCGAGAATATCCCGAGCGATGGCGTAACCCTGACCGCCGCGCACATCGGCGTCGAACTCGATGATTCGCCCCGCCAGCTGCAAAGATTTTTCCCGCAGGTCGTGGGGGGCGTCCGGGGCATTTTCCAGCACCTGCATCACATCGCGGCACTCCAGCACAGGGCCGATGCCGTTGCCCACCGGCTGGCTGCCATTGGTGATAATGACCTCGGTGACCAGGCCAATGCGGTCGCCGACGAATTCAAACAGTTTACGCAGCTGCATGGCTTCTTTCATGGAGCGCACTTTGGCCTTGGGGCCGCAGGGAATGTCGATCAGCAAATGGGTGGAGCCGCAGGCGCTTTTTTTGGAAATAATGGAGGCCACCATCTGCGCCATGGAGTCGATGGCCAGGGGGCGCTCCACCGAAATCAGAATGTCGTCCGCTGGCGCCAGCTTGGCGGTGCCGCCCCAGGCGAGGCAGCCTCGCTGTTCCTGAACGATCTGGTGAAGTCGTTCCATGGGCAGATCCACTTCCGCCAGCACTTCCATGGTGTCGGCGGTGCCCGCCGGCGAGGTGATGGCGCGACTGGAAGTTTTCGGGCACAGCAGGCCGTGGGCGGCGACAATGGGTACCACCAGCATCGAGGTGCGATTGCCGGGAATGCCGCCAATACAGTGTTTATCCACCACCACAGATTCGTGCCAGTTGAGCTGTTCGCCGGAATTCACCATAGCGCGGGTGAGGTAGAAAATTTCCTCGCGGTCGAGCCCAGCCTCGGAGACGGCCACTATAAAGGCGGCGATTTCTGTTTTCGAATAGCGGTTGTCGGCGATATCAAAAATAATGTCGTTGAACTGCTGCTGGTTGAGGCTGTTGCCGCCGAGCTTGTGGCGCACGTGTTCCATGGACTGGGGCGGTTCGGCATGGTTGACCTGCACCTGGGTGGTTTCCGGCAGGTTCAGATTGCCAAAGG
>JBFXIU010000012.1:0-31615 GCA_050175615.1 Porticoccaceae bacterium
TATGGCTGACGCGCCGACCTGGCAGGATATTGCCTGGCTGAGAAGTGTCACGGATCTTCCTCTGCTGATTAAAGGCATTACCCATCCCCTCGATGTCCGCCAGGCAATAGCGCTGGGTGTTGACGGTGTTATTGTTTCCAACCACGGCGGCCGCTCCGTGGATGGTTTGCCCGCCACCCTCGAACTGTTGCCGCTGACACGCGAGGCGGCTGGCAACCGTATTGCCCTGTTAATGGATGGCGGTATTCGCAGCGGCAGCGATGTGTTCAAAGCCTTGGCGCTGGGGGCTGACGCCGTTCTCGTGGGCAGGCTTCAGCCCTGTGCGCTCGCTGTAGCTGGAGCCCTGGGTGTTGCCCATATGCTGCAATGTCTGCGCCAGGAGCTGGAGGTGACGATGGCGCTGACCGGTTGTCGAACCCTGGCAGAGATTACGCGCGCCTGCCTTTTTAATCTTTGCCACACTCAGGATCAACAATGTTAATTGCCATCGACAAGGTGCTTGATCGGCAGGTGGTTGCTGAAATGTACAGAATTTTGACTGGCTCGCAATGGCAGGACGGCAAGCTCACTGCCGGTGGCCAGGCTGTTGAGGTTAAGCACAACCTGCAACTGGATGGGCGTTCAGAGGTTGCCGCCACCCTCGGGCGCACCATTCTCCAGGCATTGGCTGCCAACCCCCTGTTCATGTCGGCGGCGCTGCCTAAAAAAATCTTTCCACCCAAGTTTAATTGTTACCGCAATGGCGGCCACTACGGCCTCCATGTCGATAACGCCATTCTCTATTTGCCGGATCAGCAGGCCATGCGCACTGATCTTTCGGCAACCCTGTTTTTGAGTGCGCCCAATGACTACGAAGGCGGCGAACTGGTGATCGAGGATCAGTACGGCGCCCAGGAGGTCAAGCTCGATGCCGGGAGTATGATCCTCTACCCCTCGACCAGCCTTCACGAAGTGCGGGCGGTGACGGCGGGGGCGCGTATTTGTGCGTTTTTCTGGATAGAAAGTCTGGTGCGGGACAGCCAGCAGCGATCAGTATTGTTTGATCTCGATCAGAGCATTCAGCAGCTGACCACAGAGCGGGGCGCCAGCGACAGCGAAGTGCGCAGACTCAGCGGTGTTTATCACAACCTGGTGAGAGGCTGGGCCGACAGTTGATTTTTTGATCAGCGGTCAATTGGGTCGCCAAAGGTCAGTCGTCCCCCGTCCATTTGATGTGATAGAGATCCCGGCGGCGATCGAGGAAATTGCGTACCGAGCCTTCGTTTTGCAGGGTTTGCAGCTTGTCGAGATCCACATCGACAATCAGGGTCATCTCTGTATTGGGGGTGGTTTCCGCCATGATGGCGTCGTGGGGGAAAGCGAAATCCGAGGGTGAAAACACCGCCGACTGGCCGTACTGGATGTCGACGTTATCCACTTTCGGCAGGTTGCCGGTGCTGCCGGCGATGGCGACATAACATTCGTTTTCGATGGCTCTGGCCTGGGCGCAGCGCCGCACCCTGAGGTAGCCATTTTTGGTGTCGGTCCAGAAGGGCACCAGCAGGATCTGCATTTCCTTTTCGCCGAGAAGGCGTGCCAGCTCGGGGAACTCGACGTCGTAGCAGATCAGAATACCCACTTTGCCGAAGTCGGTTTCAAACAGTTTGAGCTCGTTGCCGCCCTCCATGATCCAGTCGCGCTTTTCGTGAGGAGTGGGATGAAGTTTGTACTGGGCGTCGACGGTGCCGTCGCGGCGGCACAGGTAGGCGACGTTGTAGAGCAGGTTGTCTTCGATAACCGGCATGGAACCCGCCACCACATTGATGTTGTAACTGACCGCAAGGCGGGAGATTGCTTCGAGAATGTGATCTGTGTAGCTGGCGAGCAAACGAATGGCGTCAATAGAGTTGTCCTGGGGCTCCAGACCCATCAGCGGGGCATTAAAAAATTCGGGAAACAGGGCGACATCGCAGCGATAGTCCGACAGGGCGTCGATAAAATATTCCACTTGTTGCAGCAGTTCTTCGACACTTTTCATCTCCCGCATCTGCCACTGCACGCAGCCCAGCCTGGCCATGGTTTTTTTGGCGCCAAAGAGCTTTGGGTCTTTGGGTTCGTAGTAGATGTTGAACCACTCTAAAAGAGTGGCGTAGCCCTGGGAGTCGTTGTCTTCGGGAAGATAGCCCTTGAGCACCCGCTTGACTTCGAAGTCGTTGGAGAGCTGGAAAGTGAGAATGGGGTCGTAAAGCTCCTTGCGCTTCACCGCTGTGATGTACTCCTGGGGAGACATGGTGTCGCTGTGGTCTTTGTAATTGGGAATGCGGCCGCCGGCGATAATGGCGCGCAGGTTGAGGTTTTGGCACAGCTCCTTGCGGGCTTCGTAAAGGCGGCGGCCAAGGCGCAAATTGCGGTAGTCCGGATCGGCAAAGACGTCGACGCCGTAGAGTACGTCGCCATTGGGGTCGTGGGTGCTCAGGTAGGCGTTGCCGGTGATTTCGTCGTAGGTATGCTCGTCGCCGAATTTGTCGTAATCTACGATGACTGCGAAGGCGGCGGCAACCACCTTGCCGTTGTCTTCAATGCAAATCTGCCCTTCGGGAAAGGTTTTGAGCATGGAGAGGTATTTTTTCTTTGGCCATACGCCGCCCATCCCCCCTGGATAGACGCGATCCATGATGTGCTTTATATCAGTGAAATCGTCGATGCGAAGATTGCGTAATTCCAGTTTGTGGTCGCTGTGGGGGGTGGCGCTCGGTTCTTTGTCGTCCATCGTTTAACCTGAAAATGCTGGGTTGACGAGCTGGTTGAATCGGCTTGACATCGCGTCGATTCAACACTTTTGCATGAGGGTCAATGACTCTGGGGCGAAAAGCGTGCGAGAGCCGCGGAAAGCTTGTCATCAAGGGCGCTGATGTCCCTGTTGACACTGTCATTGTCGGATGCTTTTGTCTCCGCCATCAGCAAGTCGTAGGTGAGATTCAGTGCTGCCATTACCGCAATGCGTTCGAGGCCGATCACATGGCCGCTCTTGCGGATTTCCCGCATGCGGGCATCGAGCAGTTGTGAAGATCGAATCAGGGCGTTTTGCTCTTCCGGCGGGCAATTGACCTGGTAGTCTTTGTCGAGAATGCGAATACTGACGGTGTTGTTGGCGCTTGTCATGGTGATTTCAGCCGTCTACGTCAAGGTTTTTGAGCCTGGAAATCATCGCTTCAACGCGGGTGCGGGCGGTGTCGTTTTTTTCCACCAGCTTGCTGCGTTCCCGCAACAGCGCACCTTCCCGTTCCCGCAAAGAGCGGTTTTCCGCCTGCAGCTGGTCGCAGATGGCGATAAGGCGATCTATTTTCTGTTCCAGATTGTGCAGGTTGTCAGTGGTCATGAGTCGAACAGGCGCAAATTTGCCCTACTATAAATTGCGGGGTTGGTGACGGTCAACGCTGTTGACAGCTTTTCAGCATAAACGGGCTAACTTTTTAAAAAATCTGTGGAATTTAGTCTGATTCTGGTGCGGATGGCCTTTTCGAAGGCTGCCGGTGAGGCGGAAATGGTGGAAATGGCGCCGCGCCTGGATGAATTTTTCCGCTGCTGGATGGTAGTATGGCGTTTTCACAAGGTTGACGATTGATGACGTTTAAAGAACTTGCTCTTTGCCTTGAAGTCGAAGGCTTTCAGGAAACCCCTTCGGAAATGCACGGTTTGCTCTGCGGCCGCATCGCCGGTGGCGAGAGACTGAGTGGCAATGCCCTGGCGCAGGCACTCATCGAAAGCCTGGACAGCGATGAGGAGCTGGTGACCAATGCCCTGGTCTCCCTTGAGCAGCTGTATATTAGCATTGTTGCCGCTTTTGAAAGCGCTGATCTCAGTTTTCACGCACTGTTGCCCGATGACGACACGCCGCTGGCAGACAGGGTGATGGCGCTTTCCGACTGGTGCCAGTATTTTCTCAGCGGTCTGGGGGATTCAGGGCTGCGAGGGGAAGTAAATCTCTCCGAAGAAGTGAAGGGCGCCATCGGCGATCTTGCCGCGATTGCCCGTGTGGGTTATGAAGGGGGTGGTGAAGAAGATGACGAAGCTGATCTTTTTGAGCTTGAAGAGTTTGTACGCATGGCGGCAATGCTGATTTTTACCGAACTCAACATTTCCCACCTTGCCAGCGCCGTCGCCAGACCCAAGTCACAGACACTGCATTAGGTTGCTCTCTATGGTAAACGCTAAAGAATTCGCCCGCCGCAGGGAAGAATTGATGTCGCTGATGGCTGCCAACAGCATCGCCGTGATTCCTGCAGCGCCCGAGCAGGTGCGCAGCAGGGACACCCATTTCCCCTACCGACAGGACAGTGATTTTTTATACCTCAGCGGTTTTGAGGAGCCGGAAGCGGTGATGGTGCTCATTCCCGGTCGCGAGCAGGGACAGTTCATCATGTTTTGTCGCGAGCGCGATCGCGCCCGGGAAATCTGGGATGGTTACCGGGCTGGCCCCGAAGGCGCCTGTGAAAAATTCGCTGCCGATGATGCCTTTCCCATCAACGATATAGACGACATCCTCCCCGGTCTTATCGAGGGGCGCGACCGCGTCTACTACGCCGTTGGCAAAGACCAGCAGTTTGATGCCCATTTGATGGAGTGGGTGAACAATATTCGCAAGCGCGCCCGCGCAGGGGCATCGCCACCAGCGGAGTTTGTCGATCTCGACCATCTGCTCCACGAGCTGCGCCTGTTTAAAAGCGCCACTGAAATCAAGTTAATGCACAAGTCGGCGCAGGTGGCCGCCAGGGCTCACGCCCGCGCCATGAAGGTGTGCAAGCCGGGGATGTTTGAATATCAGTTACAGGCGGAAATCGAGCACGAATTCGCCATGGCCGGCGCCAGTTATCCAGCTTACGGCACCATTGTCGGCGGCGGCGCCAACGGCTGTATTCTTCATTATGTTGACAATCGCGCCCCCCTCAAAGATGGAGACCTGGTGCTTATCGACGCAGGCTGTGAGCTTGATTACTATGCCTCTGATATCACCAGAACCTTTCCGGTGAACGGCAAGTTTTCGCCGGAACAAAAAGCCATTTACGAGATTGTCCTCGCCGCCCAACTTGCCGCTATCGAGGCCACTGTGGCGGGCAATCACTGGAATGAGCCCCACGATGTCACCGTGAAAATTATTGTTGAAGGCCTGGTGGATCTGGGGCTGTTGCAGGGTTCGGTGGATGATCTCATCACTAAAGAAGCCTATAAGGATTTTTACATGCACCGCGCCGGCCACTGGCTGGGCATGGATGTGCACGATGTGGGCGACTACAAGGTGGATCAGCAATGGCGTCTGCTGGAGCCGGGCATGGTGATGACCGTGGAGCCTGGTATTTATATTGCGCCGGACAATCACAATGTCGCCAGAAAATGGCGGGGTATAGGCATTCGCATCGAGGACAATGTCGCCATCACCAAAAAAGGCACTCAGGTATTGACGGCGGATGCCCCCAAAACCATTGCCGACATTGAAGCCCTGATGGCGTGAAAACGGCGGCCATTATGTCATTGAGCCAGCGAGTATGAAGCCACAATCGCCCTTGCCAGAAACTGCAGATATCGCCATTGTCGGTGGTGGCATGGTGGGCTTGAGCCTGGCGCTGTTGCTGGCAAAACAGGCGCCCCTGGCGGAGATTCTGTTAATTGAAGCCCTGCCTCTGCATGGTTTCGCAACTGATGCAATCCTGCCTCCCAGTTTTGACGCCAGATCCACCGCGTTGGCGGAAAGTTCCCGCAGAATCTTTGAAAATGCCGGGCTTTGGCCTCTGCTTGAAAGCGGGGTATGCGCCATTAAAACGATCCATGTCAGCGATCGCGGCCACCCTGGAGCCACCAGAATGGCCGCCGCCGAGTCCGGCCTTGATGGCCTGGGCTATGTGGTGGAAAACCGTCAGCTGGGCGGGGCATTGATGGCCGCAGTTGCCGAGCGCAACAATATCCGCGTGCTTTCGCCAGCGCGGGTGGACAGGTTGGCGCCCATGGCCGAAGGTATGAACGTGGTTGTTGATGGTGGAGGCTGTCGAGTCGCCCTTGCAGTGGTGGCCGACGGCGCCAACTCATCCCTGCTGCAACAGCTTGGTATTCATAGCCAATGCCGGGATTATGGCCAGAGTGCGCTCATTGCCAATGTGGCTCTTGCCCAGCCCCATCAGGGTGTGGCCTACGAGCGTTTCACTGATGAGGGGCCGATGGCGCTGTTGCCTCTGCCGAATGTGGGCAGTGAACATCGAGCCGCCCTGGTGTGGACGCTGCCGCCGCAGCGCGCTGCTGAATTGATGTTGGCGGAGGAGGCTGTTTTTATCGATGCATTGCACCACCGTTTTGGTTTCCGTGCCGGACAAATTATTCACTGTGGCGAGCGCTCATCCTACCCTTTGAAATTGATGGTCGCGGAGGAGCAGATTCGCAGCCATCTGGCGGTTGTGGGTAATGCCGCCCATTTTCTTCATCCTGTGGCGGGTCAGGGTTTTAATCTTGCCCTCAGGGATGTGGCAAAGCTGGCGGAAATGGTTGGTTGGGCTGTACGCGCGGGCAAGAACCCCGGGAGTTTGCCGGTGCTGGAGCGCTATCTCGAAGCTCAGGAGCGGGATCAACGCAATACCATTGGTTTCAGCCATAGCCTTCCGGCACTGTTTGGCAATGGTGCTGCCCCCGGCATTGCCATGCGCAATCTGGGCTTGATGATGCTGGATCTGGTGCCGCCAGCGCGCAAGGAGTTTGCCCGCTTCGGTGCCGGCCTCACATATTCCGCTGCGAAATTTCCCAAATGAGGTTCGCCCTATTGACACCTGTGCCCCTGGTTAATCTCAAATGACAGGCTCCGGAAATACGCCAATTGAGCAGTTCGATGTCCTGGTGGCTGGCGCCGGTCTTGTCGGCGCCACCTTTGCCGCTCATCTCGCTGGTGCAGAGGCCGCTCGCGGCATGCGTATCGCCATTGTCGACAAGCAGGTTGGCTTGCCACCACTACTGGATGAGATGTTCGACCCCCGTGTGGTGGCGCTCACCGAAGCGTCGCGGCTGCTGTTGGACAACGCCGGTATCTGGACAGCTGCGGTTATGGCCAAAGCGTCGCCTTATGGCCATATGGAGGTCAGGGACGGAGAGGGTACCGGCTTCATCGAGTTTGACTGCGCCGATGTTCACCAGCCCAATCTGGGGCATATCGTGGAAAATTCCGTGATTGTTGCCGCCGCCCACCAGCGCCTGCGGGCGTTGGCGAATATAGAAGTGATTGCGGAAGGTATTCAGGCTGTCAGTTCTGCGTCGAATGCCCGGCGGGTACTTGAGCTTGATAATGGCCGCCGTCTGGCTGCGCCGTTGTTGGTGGCGGCAGATGGCGCCAATTCCCTGGTTCGCGAGCAGTGCGGCTTCACGTTGCGCACCTGGGACTACGGCCACAGTGCAGTGGTGGCAACCATTGGCGCTCGCCAGCCCCATCAGCAGACGGCCTTTCAATGGTTTTCCTCTGCGGGGCCCCTCGCTTTTCTGCCGCTGGTGACGGCTGACGGCGATTGCCACTACAGTTCTATTGTCTGGTCTCAGGATCACAGCGTTGCCAAAAATTTAATGACCCTTGACGATGGAGCCTTCTGCCGAGCCATCAGTCAGGCCAGTGAGCACCGTCTCGGCGATATCGTCTCGGTGTCCCGCCGCCACTGCCTGCCGCTGCGGCAGCGTCACGCCACGGATTATGTTCGCGCCGGCGTGGCTCTGGTGGGCGATGCGGCTCACACCATTCACCCTCTCGCCGGGCAGGGGGTGAATTTGGGTTTTGCCGACGTTCGCGTCCTGGTGGAAGAAATTTTACGGGGCGTGGCGCGCAATCTGGAAATTGGTGAGCACTCAACCTTGGAACGTTTCCAGCGCCGTCGCAAACCGGATAATCTTGCCATGATGGCGGCAATGGAGGGCTTCAAACGCTTGTTCGCTCACCAAAATCCCCTGTTGCGAATTCTGCGCAACAGGGGAATGTCCCGGCTCAATGGCCTTGATCCGCTAAAAAATCAGCTTATCCGTCAGGCAATGGGCTTTTAGCTGAGGGGCTGGCAGTTTAAAATCCAGCCCCTCGATTATCACTGACTAAGGTCGCACCCGGAAACCTGCCCATGGGAAAGAAAACAGCACTGTTCACTCGTCACCAGTTCCTCGGGGGGAAAATGGTGGATTTTGGCGGTTGGGATATGCCCCTTCACTACGGCTCTCAAATTCGCGAGCACGAGACTGTGCGCCAGAATTGCGGCATGTTCGATGTCAGCCATATGCGCGTTGTCGATGTGCAGGGTGCGGGAGCAGAAGCCTTTTTGCGCTATCTGCTCGCCAATGATGTGCGCCGCATTGT
Organism: Porticoccaceae bacterium; assembly: GCA_050175615.1. Lineage (GTDB taxonomy): Bacteria > Pseudomonadota > Gammaproteobacteria > Pseudomonadales > Porticoccaceae > CAYXXZ01. The sequence goes on from JBFXIU010000012.1 coordinate 8,342, forward strand.
TCCTGGCAAGGCCATTTATTCGCTGATGCTCAATGCCACAGGCGGTATTATTGACGATCTTATCGTTTATTTTATCGACACTGACAATTACCGTCTGGTGGTTAACTGCGCCACCGGTGACAACGATATTCGGTGGATGAACGACCGGGCGGGAGGCTTTGACGTCGCTATTATCCCTCGCCCGGAGTTGGGTATCATCGCTGTTCAGGGCCCCAATGCAATGGTCAAAATCAAGGCCGTGGTTTGCGACAAGGCAGTTGCCGCCCTTGAAGCTATGCCGGTATTTGGCTGTGCCCAGGTCGGCAGCTGGACACTGGCGCGCACGGGCTATACTGGTGAAGACGGTGCTGAAATCATTTTGCCCACAGAGCAATTGGATGACCTCTGGCAGCGCCTGCTCGATGTGGATGTGGCGCCAGTGGGTTTGGGGGCGCGAGATACGTTGCGTCTGGAAGCGGGTATGAATTTGTACGGCAGCGATATGGACGAGGGTGTGTCGCCCCTGGAGTCCAATCTTGCCTGGACGGTGGCGTGGGAGCCGCAAGAGCGCACATTTATAGGCCGTGAGGCGCTTGAGCTTCAGCGCACTGAAGGTGTAAAACAGCGCTTGGTGGGTTTGGTGATGACCGAGCGCGGCGTACTGCGCGGCCACCAAAAAGTGAAAATTCCAGGCCTCGATGCCGAGGGTGAGATTACCAGCGGCACCTTTTCGCCAACCCTGGGTTATGCCATAGCACTCGCTCGAGTGCCCGCAGACGCAGGAGATAGCGCCGTCGTCAATATACGTGGCCGGGATGTACCGGTGGCCATTGTAAAACCCGGCTTTGTCCGTCACGGTAAAGCCATAGTCAATTTGTCCTGACCAACAACCTGCTCGCGGAGAAAAAATATGAGTGAAGTCCCCAAGGAACTGAAATACCTGGAAACCCACGAATGGGTCAGGAATGAAGGCGATGGCATTGCCACCATCGGCATTACCGATCACGCTCAGGATAGTCTTGGCGACGTGGTTTTTGTGGAGCTGCCGGAAGTGGGCACTGTGCTGGCTGCCGGAGACGAGTCTGCGGTGGTGGAGTCAGTCAAAGCCGCTTCGGATATCTACGCGCCTGTGTCTGGCGAAGTGATAGCGATCAATGGGCAGCTGGAAGACGAACCCGAGACGGTCAACGGTTCTCCCTACGGCGATGGCTGGTTCTACAAGGTAAAAATGTCAGATCCCTCTGAGCTCGAAGGTTTGCTGGATGCGGAAGGCTATCAGGAAGTGGCTGAGGACGGCTAAAGCCTAGCCTTGCTCTCATGTGCCTGCTGGTTTTTGCGCGCAACCGTCACCCCGACTACCCTCTGGTTGTTGTCGCCAATCGCGATGAGTTTCACCGTCGACCCAGCCAGCAGGCACACTGGTGGCCGCAATGCCCCTCCGTATTGGCGGGGCGGGATCTCGAGGCCGGGGGCACCTGGATGGGGGTGGACACTAACGGGCGCTGGGCTGCGGTAACCAATTATCGCGAAGGCAAAAGAGAACCCGCACCCCGCTCAAGGGGCGAGCTGCCAGCGGATTACCTGACAGGGAGGAGCTCGCCTGAGGTTTATGCTTCATCTCTGGCGAAGGCCGCCTCGGCGTATGCCGGATTTAATCTTCTTGTCGGTGACCTGGAGCAGGTCTGCTATTTTTCAAACCGCAAGCGCAGCGTTGAAACAATTCCCGACGGCATTCATACCCTCAGCAATCATCTCCTCAACACCCCCTGGCCTAAAGCAGAGCTGGCTCGTCTCAAACTCGCCCAGGCGTTGCGCGCCCCTAGCCTGGAAGTTGAAACCCTGTTTGCGGTGCTGGCGGATAGTCAGCCCTTTGACGACCACGAGTTGCCGGTGACCGGCGTGGGCTTAGAGCTTGAGCGAACCCTGTCGCCGCCGTTTATTGTGGGTGAGGAGTACGGCACTCGCGGTACCACGGTTCTGATGATGGATAAGCGCGGTCAATTGGTATACGCCGAGCAGGGTTTTCTACCCGGAGGCGCCAGGGGTGAGCTTATGTTGCAGGAGTTTAGTGTTAACGGCTGAGGCCGACCCTGCTTTTTCATAGCCTGTACTCTGTCAGTACATTGGTTTATTATATTGGCGCAAACATAATTTCTGATACTCCCGATTTCTTGTAAAAGTCCTTGTAGCTCAGAAACGTTGAGCGTTATCCCTGCCGTGGCTGTAGTGGAGCGGTGGCTTGGAGGCATGTTTTGGGTTGGTGGCGCCTGCCAATGGCCGTATCAGTACGCTCTGGCGTCTGTGCGAGGCAAACCCAGCGGTCTGAAATGGAAAGTAAGGTGGTGAAAGAGAGATTGAAACCAGCGGTTTCAACTGTCGCACTACCTGTTCGCGTAATCATAATCTGCTTATTAGAGGTGATCGATCATGTTGTTTGGAGCTAATACTCTCGAAGGTAAACGAATTCTGGTCACTGGCGGTGGTACCGGTTTGGGCAAAGCCATCAGCGAAGGCCTGCTGGCTGTAGGTGCCGAGGTTTATATCTGTGGCCGCCGCGAATCAGTTCTTCAGGAAACCGTTGAAGATCTGAAGAAAATTGGCAGTGGCAAAGCCCATTATCGCATTGTCGATATTCGCGATGCCGATGCCGTCGATGCCATGGTTGAGTCTATCTGGCAGGAAGGCCCGCTCACTGGTCTGGTGAATAACGCTGCGGCCAACTTTATTTCACCGACCAAGGATATTTCTTCCCGCGGTTATAGAGCCATCACCTCTACAGTAATGGATGGCAGTTTTTATACCACGCTGGCCGTGGGCAAGCGCTGGATCGATCAGGGTATCAAGGGGTCTATCCTCAGCAATCTGGTAACCTGGGTGTGGACGGGTTCCGCCTATGTGGTGCCCTCCGCAATGGGTAAAGCCGCTATTCACGCCATGACCATGTCGTTGGCGGTTGAGTGGGGCGGCTACGGCATTCGTGTCAACGCCATGGCTCCAGGTCCATTCCCGACGCCGGGCGCCTGGGAAAAACTCGACCCCACCGGTATCAGCTCCGGCGCCACTGATCCCAACACTGTGCCGCTGAGACGCTACGGTCAGCTGCCGGAGCTGCAAAATCTGGTCATTTTTATGATGTCTGACGGCTGTGACTACATCACCGGCCAAACCATTGGTATCGACGGCGCACACCATCTGGCGGGACCCAATACCTTCGCTTCCCTGTCTGCCATGAGCGATGATGACTGGGCGAAAGCTCGGGAATTGATCAAAGCCTCTGCTGAAAAAGAGAAGCAGGCGCGTTCAGTCTGATACCGGGAGAGCACATGGAACTCAAAGCATTTCAATTCAGTATTGCCAATGGCGTTGCTCATATCACCATGGATCAGCCGGAATTGGGCAACCCGATCAACAGGGTTTTTTGCGAAGAGTATGACGATCTGTCGATCGCCTGTGAGCAAAACCCGGAAGTTCGCGCCATTCTCATCGATGCCAACGGTACCAACTTCAGTCTGGGTGGCGATCTTAAGTATTTCAAAAATTCCCGGGAAGATCTGCCCCGGGAATTCAAGGAAATGACCGATCGCCTCCATGCCGGGGTTGCCCGTTTTCGTCGTATGGATGCGCCTGTGGTGATTGCCGCCGACAATCTGGTCGTGGGTGGCGGCGCTGCTGTAGCCGCTGGCGCTGATGTCCTGATCTGTACAGACAGAGCCAAGTTTTATGGCGCCTTCGCAGGCATTGGCGTCTCCGGCGATACGGGAATGTCGCACTTTTTGCCCCGCCTGGTCGGTGTCCGCAAGGCTGTGGAATTCATGATGCTCAACAAAATGTGGAGCGCTCAGGAGGCTTTGGATAATGGCCTGGTTTCTGAAATCGTCGCCGCCGATGAGCTCGCAAGTCGCGCTCGAGCGGTGGCGGAGCAGCTGGCTGCAGGGCCTACAGGCGCCTTTGGACGCATGAAGCGTTTGCTGTTGTCGACCTGGGATCAGTCTCTGGAACAGCAGCTGGAGTCTGAAGCCGCAGGTATGGTCGCATGCGCTAAAACCGAAGATACCTGGAATGCCATTAACGCAGTGTTGACGAAACAAAAGCCTGTCTTTAACAATCGATAGATTGAAATATCCGCACCTGGGCTTATTGTGGCGCCAGGTGCGGATCTGCCATCACTTCCCCGCTTGCTACTGATTAGATGCCCTCTTGCCCTGTCTTTGCCAAGACAATTGTCGTTGACTTTGTTATTGCGACTTTTCACTTATCCTTGTGAGCTGAAGACGGCTATACAGAATGATTGATCTTTGGCTGTCCTTTGTTGTAGGATATTTGCTTTAAACAAATTATTGCGATTTCCCTTGGCCAGTACTAGTGGCCGCCCTTTGCTACCAGTAAGTTGTCCGCGCCTGTCAATCCTGTACAGCAAAGGCGTTGTTGTCTAAGTGCATTTCACCGTTGTACTTGCTGTTATCGGGTTTGGGGGAAAGATACCTAATTTGCCGGGCTGTGGAGTTTTTCACACTGGGATCGAGAGGATTTTTTTTGAACGAGAATAACACTACAGAGCCGGTTGTCCCCGACGGCTATTTCGCGGTTAGCTTGGGTGATGGCTTTGGCGACAGTTTTGGCAATATTTACAAAAAAGCCATAGGCGAAAAATACCTTTTGGGATTCCGAGTGCTGGCGAAACACCTCAATCACACGGGCGCCTGTCATGGCGCTTCTATTGCCCTTTTTGCCGATATGCAATTGATGGCGGTCAAACATCAGACTCCCTACGTGGGTCAGCATATGCCCACCAAAAACCTCAATATAGATTACATCGCCCCCATTGGGCCCAATGCCTGGGTGGAAATGGATGTGGATCTGGTTCGAATGACAAGAACGACCATGTTTTCCCAGGCATTGATGAGGGTAAATGGCAAAGTTGCTGTCAGAGCCACTGCCAGCTATCACATCCCCCAGCAAACTAAACCCTTAGGAGACTGAGATGAAAGAAATACGACCCGAAGACGACTTCCGTCGCGCACCATTTGGCAATGACCCTTTTTTGAATGAAAGCTGGTATTTCAATATTCTCGATCCAGAAAAGGACATCGGTATTTTTCTTAGGTTAGGTATTTTTCACAATGCCAAACACGCCAACCTCAGCGTGTTGATAGTGAATAATGACCGAGAGGTCTACAGCAGGCTTCATTACAACCAACCTGTGCCCGAGGGCAATACAGATATAGGCATCGGCCTGGCCGGTTTTAAGGTCACCGCCATCGAGCTGTTGAACGAATACCGCCTCGAATACGTGGATGAAGCCTACGGGTTGGCTATCGATGTCAACTGGAAAGGGATTCACCCCGTCGTTGACGGCAATATGCATGTGAAAGCCCGTCCAGGTTCCGCGCATATGGAGCAGGCCGGACGTGTAAAGGGCACCATGACTTACAGAGAAAAACCCATTGAGATAAACGGTTTCGGCAACAGGGATCACGCTGTAGGCCGCAGAAACTGGAGTATCTTCGGCGGCCACAAGCTGATGTGGGCGGTCTTTGAGGATGGTATGTCAGTTGCCGTAGGCCGCTTCGATATCGGCAAGAGAGGCATTATCGATATGAACTGGATCTGGCGGGACAATGCCCTTCACGATGTCACCACCGACAGCTTTGACATGATTGCCGATGCGGTCGGTCGCACTGTTGGCGCTGATATCAGCTTCAAGGACGACAAGGGTCGCAGCTACAACTTTAAGGCTACCCGGAAGTCGGCCTCCCATTGGCCATTTGATGGTTACTTTCTCGAGGAAGGCTTTGCCCAGTATGTTCGCGATGACGGTGTTGTCGGCTATGGCTTGCTTGAGCGCGGCTGGAAAGGGGAAATCAAATAACAATGCCTTATTACCAGGCACTGGCAAAGACAAACTCATGCCAGACACACGAAGTATGGAGGAGATTTTATGTCCAGCAACGATAACGATCAGTCGTTTCACGATGACCTAGTGCCCGTGGGGACAGCGGATAAGCCGGAGAGATTCTTCGACCGCTTTATGTTCAATATGCACCCAGCGAATGCAACGGCGCCGTCGGTCATTATGGGCTTTGGCCACTATCCAGGCAGGGATGTGGCCGATGGCTTCGCGGTTGTCAGCTTGCCGGGAGAGCAGCGCAACGTGCGTTTTTCCACCGAACTCAGCGCCACCCAGGGCGATGGTGCCGGCCCCTTGCGCTTCAAGTGCCTGGAGCCCAACAAAACCTGGCAGCTGCGCCTGGGGGCGAATCCTACGGGTATGGAGTACGATATTACCTGGCACGCCCGCACCCCCTATTGGCTGGGGGTTGTCGAGGTTGAAAACGCCACTGATGCGACGACCAATTTTGAGCACCTTGTCCAGTCTGGCCGCTATGAAGGCACCCTTACTATCGACGGGAAAAACTTTTCTGTCGATGGCTGGTACGGCCAGCGCGACCGCTCCCGCGGCGTCAGAACCATGAGCGGTGGTCAGGGCTTGCATATCTGGTATCAGGCGCAATTTTCGGATCGCTCTGTGGGTTTTTTGCTGGTTGAGACCCGCAACGGCGAACGAATGTTGCTTGAAGGTGCGGTCATGCACGAAGACGGCACCATGGACGATATTGTCAACGTTCGCCACGCCCTCGAATTTAACGATCTGGATCTCACCTCCGGGGTTGTCGAGGTTACCACTGCGTCTGGTGCGGTCTATGCTATCGACACCGACGCCAGAGCTGGAGGTGGCTTGATGGCCGGTGCCGGCTACGGTGGGCACCATGGCAAAGTTCGCGGCTGCGATTACATGGAGCACGACATCTATGCGCTGGATGGCTCAGTAACCCAGCGCACCGTCGATACCTCGCTGACGGATCGCCTTGCCAAGTTTAGCTGGGACGGTCAGACAGGTTTCGGTATCTTCGAATTTGCCCTCAGCCGCAGCTCGTCCTACACATATGCGCCAACGCTAAAGTAACCTTGCCCTTAGAATAAGGCGCCACAAAAAAGCCCCCCTAGTTCTTCCAAGTTGCAGTACTAAGGGGCTTTTTTAACGCTCAATATTCAACTTTTGTTAACAATCTCAAGTCGACAATGATTGATTGCGCTGTTCGTAGAGGGGCACATAGTGTTTTTTCAGCGCTACTTTGTTGATTTTTCCCGTAGCGGTGCGGGGGATTTCGTCGACAAATACGACATCGTCAGGAATCCACCAGCTGGCAATCTGGCCTTTTAGATAGTTTTTTATGCCTTCATCATCAATGTCGCAGCCGGATTTCTTTACCGCTATGAGTAAGGGACGTTCCTGCCATTTGGGGTGGGGTATGCCGATAACCGCAGACTCCTGGATATTGGGGTGCGAGGTTGCGACGGCCTCAATAATGGCTGAGCCAATCCATTCGCCGCCGGATTTGATCAGATCCTTGGAGCGATCCACAAGCTCCAGATAGCCGTCGGGATGGATGCAGGCGATATCTCCGGTTCTGAACCAGCCGTCATCTGTCATATAGTCCGAGGTATCGGCGTCGCTGTGGTTGAGATACCGGGAAATAACCCAGGGGCCTTTGACAACAAAGTGCCCCGGTGTTTTGCCATCAAAGGGGACGTCGTTGCCATCGTCATCGATCAAGCGTTGCTTGATGCCAAAATTGATTAAGCCACCGCGATATTTTTTGGCGATTTTTTCACTCCGAGGCAGCTCGCTGTAACCGCCTTTGAGAACCGGCATTGAACCCATTTGTGCCTCGGTCATGCCCCAGGCCTGGCCTACTTCGAGATTAAACTGATTCTCCAGGCAGTCAACCAGGCCCTTTGCTGGTTTTGAGCCCGAAAGAACGACTTTGGTCACAGTGCCGAAATCCCGCTTGTGCTCAATGGCATAATCAACCATGGATTGCAGGATGGTGGGCACACCGGCGGCGAGGGAAACCTGGCCGACATCGACAAGTTCCATCAGCTTGTTCGGCGCGTAATCCCGACCCACCAGAGCCAGTTTGGCGCCGAGCAAGGGTGCGGCAAAGGGCATCATCCAGGCATTGGCGTGGAACATTCCGGTGAGTGATAAAAACGACTGGCCTTTGCCGTCCCGTTCGGGATAGCCGTAAAAGCCCTTGCTGGTGGAGCTCAAGGTCATTAAGACATTGCCCCTGTGGGTATAGACCACGCCCTTGGGTCTGCCGGTTGTGCCCGAGGTGTAACAAATGGTGCATCCGCTGAGTTCATCCAAAATTGGCCACTGAAACTGAGTATTGCCCTGTTTTACCAGGTTGTCGTAGGCGTGCAGGCTTTTAAACGGGTGGTCGTCGGGAATGGCGTCAATATCGTCAAGCCAGATATAGTGTTCGACGGTGGGGAGTTGCGGGGCAATATCGGCAATCGTTTTCCAGGTGAGTCTGTCGATACAAAGCGCCCTGTCGGCGGCATCGTTGATGATGTAGACGAGATCATCGGGGTGTAGCCTCAGGTTAATGGTGTGCAGCGCCGCACCCATGCCGGGCACCGCATAAAACAATTCCAGATAGCGCCTGGTGCTCCAGGCAAAAGCGCCAACTTTATCGCCTTCCTTAATGCCGAGATCGAGCAGTGCGCTGGCAGCAGCCCGAGTGCGAGCACCAATCTCGCCGTAGTTGGTAACCACTATCTGGTCATTGTTTTCCCGTGAGATAACTTCGACATTGGGGTAGACAGTTTCGGCGTATTCAATAAGGTCACTGGTAATCAGTGGCGTTTGCATCATGTAAGAATCGGTGTTCACGGATCAAATCCTCAGATATCTTTTTTATATTCAGGTTTCATGGCGCCAGCGCCAGTTTTTGTGATGCTGTCAGAGCGTAAAGCTCCCATAGTTGGCTGTCGAGAGCAGACAGCTTGTCCAGGGAGCCAAAAACCACTTTGTGAATCTCGATTATCAGGAGGCGGGAGTCATCCAGCACCTCGTTGATGTTGCGCAGGAAAGCAAAATCCTGGCGGCGAGCGAGAGTTTCTTTCAAGCGGTCTGACAGTGGATGATCGTCACCAAGAAGTTGTAGTGTCTGGGTGCAAATACCCTGTATTGCTTCTAGCTCATCCGCTTTGTTTTCGCTGCTCATGCGGCTTTCAGCAACGCTGTATCTGGTGATGGCGGCCAGTTTTTCACATTGCATCGACCACCAGGAGCTGCCGGCAACCTGCTCTTTCAATGGTCCTTCCAGCACTTTGCCTACTGTATTTTGGAATGAGGCGCTGGACATGTCGAATTTTTCTGTGGCAGGAACCGTTCTGGCTTGAGGACTTTTGCCGGCGATCAATTCCAGGGCGTATTTCTCCACTCTGGGACCCCAGCCGAGCATGGCCAGCGGGATCTGCGCATCAATGGCAGAGCCGGTGAGAAAGCGCTTATAAATATTGTGGTTGGTGGCCATAAACCGTTGGCAGCAGTAAACCTCCCACCAACGCAGCGCATCGGGGTCAGCCTTGAGGCCGCTCGCATTTTCCCAAAGTGCGATAGCATCCTCTCTTTTCAGGAGGCGGCCAACCCGCCCCTCATCGTCTGCCCACAAGGGCATCAATGAAAAGGCCAGGTCAAAGAGGGGGTCGCCAATAGACCAGATTTCCCAGTCGAGAATGGATTTGATGTGGCCGTCGGCGGCGTAGAGGAAATTGCCGCTGCGGAAGTCGCCGTGGCAGATTGCCGGTTTTTGCGGTGGCGGTGGCGGGTTGTGTCGCAGCCAGCCAAATACGGCTTCGGTGATGGGATCCACACAAACGGAGGAGGCGCGGAAGATCTTTTCCTGGCTTTCAAGCATTTTTGGCCATCCAGAGGCGTAGGCCAAGGCTTTGCCCTCTGCAACCAGGCCGAGTTCAACGGGGTCATAGGTTGCCAGCGTGCCCAGTAGTGTCCAGCAGTCTTTGCCAATACTTTCCCGCTTGGACACATAGGGTTCCTCCATCAACGCTTCCAGGGTGGCATCGCAACCGGTGATTTCCTCCATGATCAGGAACTCGCAGCCGAGAACTTCGAGGTCTGAGCAGTAGGCAATAGGTTCTGGTACAGGATAGCCTTTGTTGTAAACGGCGGTGAGTACTTTGTATTCCTTTCTCGCGTCTGCGGGAGAGACGCCGCCGTCCGGGGGAATGCAGCGTAAAATCGCCGACGCCTCCATCTGCTCGCCATGGCGCCGGCCGCTGTAGTCAAAGCGATAGGTAAATCTGGATGAACCGCCAAACATGGGTTTTAGATTCTTAACGATAAAGTCGCCATCATCGCCAATATGCTTTTTGCCGTAGGCGGCTAATCGGTCTGGATCTGGCGAAAATTGCTTAACAGTCATTCAGGTTTTCCCTTGGTGTCGTTTTCTGGAAAGCACAGCGCGTCTCCGCACAATCAAAAGAGGGTTTCGCTATGGGAATTCATAGTCTCTATGGCTACAGGCACGTCATAAGCACTAGCGCCAACGTTGAGCTTTTGAATAGTATATAGCTTGTCAGGGTGTCTGGTATGAAATCCAGAGCCGACAATCCGCCGTCTGTCAAAGGATCCATCCTCTTAGTTCCGGTTGGCTGCATGTTCTCAGAAAACGGGCTCTTGATCATTTCAGCGCGGGGCGGTGACAGGTTCTGAGGTCATGGCTGTGAAACTCTTTTGCTTGAGCAGTAGCCGCATTGCGACATTGATTGGGGCTGGCGGGCTGATTGGTGTGCGCTAAGTTTTTGCACCTGTCGGACACCGAATGTCTAGCAGCTTGTCGGCAGCACTGGCTTAAGGAGTCGTTACCCCTTAGTTATATTTGCTTGAGTCTACCAAGTTAGTTTGACAAAGGCAATAGTTAAGGATTAAATGCGCATGTTAACTATCTTGTGGCTGTTGTGATCCGGGGCAACCAAAAATCTCAAAGGTGCTACGAGACCCTGTGTAATGACCGCTATAAAAACCAATCAGTGGCTCTTTAAGGAGATAACAATGGCTACCCGGTATGAAACCCTGACTATTGAACGAATCGGCAAGGAAATTGCCGTCGTCAGACTGAATCGCCCCGATCGCTTTAATGCCATGACCATGACCATGTTTGATGAGCTGGTCGAATTTCCCAAAGAATTAAATAAGAATGATGATCTTCGCGCGGTGATTCTCACTGGAGCTGGCAAGTATTTCTGCGCGGGCTTTGATTTGGCGGAAATTGATGAAATGTTTGAGATGGATGTCAGAGCATTTCTGACCTTTCAGGAAAAAGCGGTGGCCGGCATGATGGCGATGAGAACCATGCGGGTACCGGTTATCGCTGCCGTTAATGGCGCGGCTGCAGGCGGTGGCTTTGCTCTGGCGCTGCATGCCGATATCAGGCTGGCCTCGCCGCGCGCCGTTTTCAATGCCGCCTTTGTAAAGATAGGGTTGTCATGCGGCGAATTGGGTACATCCTGGTTGTTGCCTCGCATGATTGGTTTGTCGAGAGCTGCGGAAATTCTTTACACCGCCCGCAATGTGGGCGCCGATGAAGCGGAAAGAATGGGCTTGGTCAGTCATATCTACCCCGAGGAAACACTTCTGGATGAAGCCATTGCCATGGCAAAAGTCATCGCCACCAATTCACCGGGCGGCATTCAAATTTCCAAGCGCGCACTTCAGGCCAGTCAGGAAGCGGGTTCCATGGCCGCCGCTATTGAAATGGAAAACAGGGGGCAGACGCTGTTGAGTCGCGGCGAAGATTTTCGCGAAGGTATCAATGCGGTCAGGGAAAAACGGCCTGCGAAATATACGGGGAGATAATTTGGGTGCGGGTGTTTATCCGTTCGCAAGCAGAGACGCGGCGGCCATGCAAATGGTCTCTCTGCATGGCCTGAAACCGGTCTTGCTTACTGCTGCAGTCAGGCGGTTATCAGTGTTTGCAGATAGGGAACCAGGTCTGTATAGCCGCCAACATAGGTTTTTCCGTGGAGTATCTGGGGAACCGTGCGCGCTGGGCGGCCGACAATGTTGGCCAGATCCACTGAGGATATTCCCTGAGCATAGATATCGACATAGTCGTAACTATAGCCTTTTGCTTTTAGCAGTTGGGTCGCGGCGACACAGTAGCCACAACCGGGACGACCGTAGACGGTAAATTCTGCCATAAAATAGATTCCTTACAGTGATTGTTGCACAAAGCCTACTTTAATCTGGGAAATAGCCCAATGGAATTCTCTATATGGAAGTGATAGGCAAATCCTATGTCAAGATTTTCCCTGCCTGCTCAGCCGGGCGAGAATTTCTACATGGGGAGTATGGGGAAACTGATCCAGGGGCTGAATTTCCAATGCCTTGAAGCCGCGCGCTATAAACACCTGGAGGTCGCGAGTCAATGTCGCCAAATCGCAGGAAATATAGAGGACATCATTTAGTTGCGGGCAGTGCTGCAGCAAAATATCTGTATGGCGAAAACCATCTCTTGGCGGATCAAGTACCAGAACTTTTGCGTCGCCGGCGGTTCTGGCGAAATTGTGGACGCTGCTTTCTGAAAAAAGATCCGTCTCTTTTGTACTTACACCGGACAGGCCGAGCTGGTTGAGACTGTCTACAGCCTCGCTGACACTCTCTACCGCAACAATATTTTTGAAACCTGCGGCCGATAACACCTGGGTAAAATTACCCGAGCCGGCGAAGAGTTCAAGCACCTGTCCGCGCTTGTCGAGGTCGGCAATACAGCGGGACAGCCAGGTGCGCATGCTCTCATTTTGAGCGCTGTTGGCCTGGCGAAAAGGCCGGCGACGGTTAAGCGAAATCGCGTCGACACCAATATCTTCGTCGATATCTATGGTTGTCCAGGGCGCTTTTTTGGGTGGGCGGAATTCTCGATTGGGCAGCGAAGCCAGCAAATTTGCGAGGGTTTCACGATTGTGGTCGCTGAGAATCGGACAGTCGCTGATGGCGGCGATAGATTTGGAGCCCTGGGCGACATAGCCCAGAATGTTGCCGTCGGTTTTAAACTGAGCGCGATTGCGATAGCCGAATATTTGCGGTGAAGGCAGTATGGTTTTTATAACCCCGTCAATACCTAATCTGGCAAGAGTGTGTCGCACTCTGCTCTCTTTCGCTTCGAGCTGTGCGCCATAGGACACGAACTGCCAGGGACAGCCGCCGCAGTGGCCAGCGCCAAAGCCCTGATGTTGGCAGGCTGGGCTTAGTCGCTCGGGAGAGGGCTCCAGCAGCCGAACCAATTCGGCGAAGCCAAAGCGCTTTTTAAAGCTGGTAATGCGAAATTCGCCGATCTCCCCCTTCCAGACACCGGGCACAAAAAAAACCTGGCCGCTGGGATGTTCGACGATGCCATTGCCTTCCGAGGCCAGATCACGGACGGAAGCGGTAAAATGTTCATTAATTGCGGGCATTGTGGTATTGGCTGGCAGCACGGGTGGCAATAATACCATCTCAATTGGCGGTGCCGGTTTTTTTGCTGCTGGGTCGGCAAAAACACAGGCCGGACACCAAGAAGGTGGCGTCCGGGCTGGAACAGTTTAGATGTCGTATCCGCGCTCATCGTGGAGAGCGATGTCCAGACCGGAGGTTTCTTCCTCCGCGCTCATGCGCAGACCCATGATGGCGTCAAGAATTTTGAGAAGAACAAAGGTTACCACCGCCGTATAGGCAAACGTGGCGCCAACCCCAACCAGTTGCACGCTTACCTGGGAGGCCATGTCCATGCCCTCGTTATATCCCTGGCCGCTGAATACGCCGAGTTGATCGGAGGCGAAGACGCCGGCAAAAATAGTACCGATAATGCCACCTACGCCGTGCACCGGGAACACATCCAGAGAATCATCAATTTTGAATTTCTGCTTGATCGCTTGAGTGGCAAAATAACAGAGGACGCCGGCACTTAAACCGATGATCAGGGCACCGCCGGGGCCGACAAAGCCGGATGCGGGTGTGATGGTGCCGAGCCCCGCCACCATGCCGGTAACAATGCCCAGGGCAGAAGGCTTGCCGTGGCGAATCCATTCCATAAACATCCAGGCAAGGGAGCCTGCGGCGGCAGAAATATGGGTGACCAGCATCGCCATGCCGGCATCGCCGTTGGCGGCAAGAGCCGACCCGGCATTGAAGCCAAACCAGCCAACCCAGAGCATACCGGCGCCGGTCACGGTCATGGTCAGGTTGTGGGGCATTAGCGCCTGGTGGGGGAATCCTTTGCGATTGCCAATCACCAGTGCAGCGACCAGTGCGGCAACACCAGCAGTGATATGGACCACGGTGCCACCGGCAAAGTCAAGCAGACCCAGTTGTGCAAGCCAGCCGCCGCCCCATACCCAGTGGGTAATGGGGACATAAACTGCTAGAAGCCAGAGCATGCTGAACACCAGAATGGTGGAGAAGCGGGCGCGCTCGGCAAAGGCGCCAATAATCAGTGCCGGAGTGATGATGGCGAAGGTCATCTGAAACATGGCAAAAACCGACTCAGGAATCCCGCCAGACATACTGTCTTCACCGATATTGGCCAGCATTACCTGAGAAAAACCGCCGATAAAATCATTGCCGTCAGTGAACGCGAGGCTGTAACCACAGGCCATCCACAGCAGAGACGCACCGCAGGCAATGGCAAAACATTGCATGAGTACAGAAAGAATGTTTTTAGAACGTACCAATCCGCCGTAAAATAGCGCCAGGCCTGGCAAGGTCATGAACAGTACCAGGGCTGTTGCTGTGAGAATCCATGCAGTGTCCGCCCCATTGAGTTCGTCGGCTAGGGCGACAGTGGGTTGGGCAAAGAGTAAAACAAGCAGGCTTGAAGCCCGCTTTGCGGATGGGGTGAAGCTCATGGGGCATTCCTCTTTTGTTTGGGTTGCACGGTATTTGTGCGTTAATTTTATTTTTTGATGTATTTGGCACCAAAAAAAGTCAAAAAAAGGGCTTGTATTGTGATTTCACAAGCATGGTGCAAAAAGTGTGCCTTTTTGCACAATTTTGAGCACTTGCTATAAGTGAACATCGTTTTTGGTAATCTCCGCCAGGCAGCACACCAAGACCATCTTTTCAGCTGAGGAATATGACATGACTAATCAGGATCTTCGCAACGAACTCCAAAATCTGCATCAGCAGATCGAAACAGCAATTCATAAGGAAGCTCTGGATAAAGATGTCCTCAGTCACGTAATGACGGATATTGTGCGAATTTCCCAGGGAGATGATCTCCACGCCGATGAGTCTGAAAGCCTGAAAGAGCAGCTTGAAGATCAGGTTGCTGACTTTGAAGCAGTACATCCACGTTTGGCGGCGACCCTTCGCGACATTATGGATGTGCTGGCCAAACTGGGTATTTGAGAGATGGGCATAAGGGTTTTGGCGCTGTTGCTTGTCTTTGCCGCTGCTACCGGTTGTTCAGCAGTGCAATGGAACAAGCAGGAAAAAGGGGAAGTGACCCTGAGCTGGTATTGCATCAAAAAACCCGGCAGCAATGACCAGTACTGTGAAAAACGCAGGTTGCGCAATGGTAAACCCGTGGACGCTGTTGTTTATGAGACCATGATGATCCCCGACGGCAAGGCGCCGCCCCCAGTCATGGTTCCCACAGCGGCGCAGGCGCCTAAAACCCCATCGGCTGGTGAGGCGATCCCCTGGTCGCGGCAATCGTTAACCGCGGTGAATCCCATTGATGACCACGGCGCCCAGCTGGCGGTAGAAAATCTTGGCCCAGTGCCGCGCAAGCCAAAAAACACTGTGGATTTGTGGGAAAAGCGCGGTAGCGATAAGACGGCACCAAAGGTTGTGATGCCAAAGAGTGAGGCTGGCGCCAGCAATAAAGCGCGTCCCAAAAGAGCAGAGCCTGGCAAGGCGGCTCCTGCAGAGAGTGCGGTGACGCCACTGCAGCAGAGTCCTGAAGCAAAATTACAAGGGTATACGGTTCAGCTCGCAGCATTTGCCACCCTGAAACAGTGCCAAACCTTCATGGCGAACAGGAAATACCAGCATTTGGCGTTAATTAAAAAGAAAATTCTCAGTAACGGCGAGCCTTGGTGGATCGTCACCCACGGCCAATTCGCTTCCTACGCCGAAGCGCAACGGATGTCTAAGCAGCTGTCAGCCCAGTACGCAGGTCTGAATACCTGGGCGCGGAGCTGGGCGGTGATAACGAAGCAGGAAAGCCGCTAAGGGCGATAAATGGGCGAAGGTTCAAAACAGCAGTCGACTGCTGATCAGCCAGGTTGCGAGGCTGCCAGCGCCCAGAAAAGCGGCGGCTGAACCCAGGGCGCGCCAGCGAAAGCGGCGACTCAAGTGTTCCTGGCCGTGACTGCCAATGAGAAATGGGAGTCCGCTGTCCTCCGGCTTGGTGACGACATGGTCAGCGTCGTCGCCAGCAACAGTTTGCTGGTTCTGGAGCGCTTCCTCGGCGGCGGCTTCTCTGACCCCTTGCCATTCCTTGTTATCGAGAGCGCCATCGCCATCGTGGTCAAACCGTTGCAGCAGGTCATTAAAGTTTTGCTTCCAGTGGCGAATTAATTGGGCGGTTATCTGATCGATGCTAAGAATTTTTCGGCCATCGCTGTCACTGACAAAATGACCCAGCAGGTAAAGGGGGTCGCCTTCCTTGATCGTAAATTCCGTATAGCGGTAGCGACCTGAGCCCCACAAAGGCTGGAGTCGGTTTAAAAATCCCGGTTTGACGTTGAGAATCGATGTGGCGGGTAGCCGGGAGCTACCGTACCAGACTCTGCGGTGAAGGCAGGAGATTTCCGCCCCTGTGGGTTCAATACGGCAGATGCCGGAGCGGTCGTCCATAAAGAAAGGCTGGGTGCTGACGCCCCTGTCCACCGTTGACCATGAGGATGATTTGCCTGTTTTTTGGTAGCGCTCAATGCGGTAGCGCCACCACAGGCAGGGATCGCCAGTCAATGGCGCAGTGAGGCGTTCCTCGCGAGAAATGGCGAGTCCGGCGAGTTCTACATAGCCCTGGCTGGCGGAACGGATTCTCGATGTGGGCATGTCCTCGATGAGCCGCGCTTTGAGGAAGTTGCTTTTGGCGGCCAGCAATGACGCCAGGGAAATGCCGGTGATGGCCAGGAAGACAAGCCAGAATTTCGCTGCTGGCATTGCCGCTATGCATGGCTGGCAGAAAAAGTCCTGCATGCGGGCTTAGCGGTTAAAGAGCTGGCCAATATTGACGTCGGCTTTTTCTTCGTCACTAAATTCGAGCAACTCAAAGGCCTTAAAGGCGAAAAAGCGAGCGATTAACAGGTCGGGAAACTGTTCTATACGAATATTGTTGAGATTGACAGCGTCATTGTAGAGTTCGCGGCGGTCGGCAATGGCGTTTTCAAGGTCGCTGATCCGCGCCTGAAGGTGTTGAAATGAGGTGTTTGCTTTAAGGTCGGGATAGGCTTCAGCGAGGGCAAAAAGCTGGCTTAATCCGGCTCTCAGTTGGGTTTCGGCTTTGCCAAGGGCATCTATATCCTGGTTTTCTCTGGCGTTGGACACTCTGCTGCGCGCGAGAATGATCTTCTCCAGGGTTTCCTGTTCGTAACCCATGTACTGCTTGCAGGTTTCCACCAGTTTGGGGAGTTCGTCGTGGCGCTGTTTCAGGAGGACGTCAATGTTGGACCAGGCCTTGGCAACTCTGTGCTTGAGGGCAACCAGGTTGTTGTAAATGATGACGCCATAGCCGCTGACAAGAACTAAAATTCCCAGTGTGATGAATGTAGAAATAGCCATGCTTCAACCCTGTCGATAACCTTTGCAAGAGAATACGGGGTTTGCCGCACTAGGACAACGATCCAATGGTGATCAACTGTCCGGTGCTTGACGACAGAGTGTTTCTCTGGCTTAAACTCCTTTGAAAACAGGAGATCTCTTTTCTGCAACCGCAGCCAGACCCTCGCGCAGATCATCGGACTGGTTGCAGCGGTCAATGAGACGTTGGGCGATTTGACCATCGCAATGGCCTGCGGCTATCCCGTCGCACAGCAGTTTCATGGTTTGTACGGCTACTGGCGCAAGTTCAGCAATGGAATTCGCCATGGCATTTGCGGTTGATTCTACAGCTTCAGGGGCGACAAGGTGGGTGAGAAAGCCAAGCTCTAATAACTGCTGGCCAGCAAATTCTTCTCCGCCAATGAGTAGGCGCTTTGCCGTTGTCACCCCGAGGCGACCGACAAAGCGCTGCATGCCACGCAGAGGGTAACAAAGGCCGATCCGCGCCGGGGGAACAAATACCCTGATGCCCTGGCCGCCAATGCGGAAATCGCAACTCAGTGCCAGTTCAGCACCGCCGCCATAGGCATTGCCATTGATGGCGGCAATGGTGGGGATGGCCATGGCGGTTACTTTATCAGTAAGTGTTGAAAACAGTTCGCCGCTCATGGCGCCGGAAGCGAGTTGCTGAAGAGCGGCACCGCTGCAAAATGTTTTTCCCCCGCTATTGGTGATAATCAGCGCGCGAATGGCGCCATTGGCGCTGACGGCATCCAGGTGATCCATAAAAAGCGCCAAGCTTTCTGCGGTCAATGCGTTGTGTTTGGCAGGGTTGGAGAGCAGAATTCGCGCGATAGCGCCCTCTATGGCAAGTTTTATGGGCATGGGCGACAACCTTGGCGGATGCAGAGCAGCTTCAGGGCGCGATGAGGCTCATAGCCCCAGCGCGGCTTTGGTTTGGGTAATTTCATCTTGTGAATAGCATGGGATGCGAGTATCTATGGCGCCTTCTATTTGTGCACAAACTCTGTCGAGGACGTTCACTCGAGCAAACCACTTGTGCTCACCGGGAATTGTAAACCAGGGCGCCTGTTGTTGATGGGTTTTGTTGAGCATTTCTTCATACGCAGCGGCGTAATCGTCCGCACGGCTGCGGTTGCGCAGGTCGTCCTCGGTCAGCTTCCAGTGTTTCTTAGGGTTTTCCAGTCGTTCCAGGTAACGCTTTAGCTGCTCTTGCTGACTGATATGCAAGAACAGCTTGATGACAAGGATGCCGTCGTCGCTGAGCATGGTTTCGAAGGCGTTAATTTCGTCATAGGCGCGTATCCATTCCTTGGCGGAAGCAAAGCCTTCGATGCGCTCAACCAGGACGCGTCCGTACCAGCTGCGGTCGAAGATGGCGATCTGGCCTTTGATGGGAATTTTGTTCCAGAAACGCTGTAAGTAGTGCTGTTGGCGTTCGCGTTCATCGGGCTTGGTCGTGGGGTAAACGCGACAGGATCGGGGATCCAGTTTTTCTGTGAGACGCCGTATGGCGCCGCCTTTGCCGCTGGCGTCCCAGCCTTCGAACACGATGACAATGCGGTGACCATTGTGAAAACAGGCGGTCTGCAAGTCTCTGATTCTGTTTTGCAGGCTATTTAACTGAGACTCGTACTCCTGTTTGCCGTCGAGCTGAGCCGACAAATCAATATCTTTGAGGTGGAATTTTGCCATCACGAGACTCTGAGCCGGGCTTAGGGGAAGTAGATGCCGCCGAGAACCGCTTCCCGGCTCGCACCGGTGACAGCGGAAATATTGCCGGGCAGCTTGTGAAGTGTTTGATGCGCCAGCCAGGCAAAGGCAGCTGCCTCGACATGCATGGGATCTATGCCCATTGCGGCTGTTGTGGATAGGCGTTGATGGGGTAGTTTGTCCTGAAGGCGCCGAACCAGGTAAGGGCTCAGGGCACCGCCGCCGCAGAGATAAATTTCGTCGACGCTGGGATTTCCCGGGATTTGCTTAAGTCCGTCGGCAATGGTGGCAACGGTAAATTCGCACAGAGTTGCCTGTATATCCTGAGGTGCAAGGTGGCGGTGGTCATCGCAGAGAATTAGGCTGAGCGAGTCCAGGTTAAACAACTCTTTGCCGGTACTCTTCGGCGGCGGTTGTTGCAGGTAGGGTTCGAACAACAGGCGCGCCAACAGTTTTGCGTCGACACGGCCGCTCGCAGCCCAGAGGCCGTCTCTGTCGAACGAGTCTCCGCGCTTGTAGCGAATCCATGCGTCCATCAGGCAATTGCCGGGCCCGGTGTCAAAGCCGAGGACAGATTGCTGTGAACGCTGTGATGGCAGCCAGGTGATATTGGCGATGCCACCAATATTGATAATTGCCCGGTTAATGGTTGGGTGGCGAAAAACATGCTGGTGGAATGCGGGTACCAACGGAGCGCCCTGGCCTCCAAGCGCCATGTCTTTGCGTCTGAAGTCAGCGATCGTGGTGACATCCGTTAGCGCGGCAATGGTACTGGGGTCGCCGATCTGGATGGTGAACTGGCCTGCCTGTCCAGGGCGGTGGCGAATCGTCTGGCCGTGACTGCCGATGGCAGTTATTGCTCCGGCAGTCAGCCTGTGTCGGTGCATAAGTGCCAGCGCAGCATCGGCAAACAGCGTGGCGATACGTTTATCCGTTGCGCCCAGCAGGTCGATGCTGTCAGCACCTGAATGACTCAGAGCACTGATGTCCGCACGCAGCTCTGGGAGTATTGGCTGGCTGTGGTGCCCCTTCACTGCACATCCGTCTTCGCCGATAGCCAGGAGCACAGCATCCACAGCATCCATGCTGGTTCCCGACATCAGGCCTATATAGAGCAGCGCTTCAGTCATGGCTTTAGAGTGGGCTATTTTTGCAATGAGGCTAGCTGTGTGGACTGTATGGTTTCAAGTTTTGCCAGTAGTGGTGCGGTCTGCTTGCGGAAACTGGCCATGGCCTGCTTGTCGATAGGTTCCGCTTGGGGCAGCTTTACTGTGCGCGGGTTTGTGTGGGTACCGTTAACCAAAAACTCATAGTGGAGGTGGGGGCCGGTGGCGTACCCGGTTGATCCTACGGTACCGATCACCTGGCGCTGTTTGACTTTCTGGCCGGTTTTTACAGAAATTTTGTTCAGGTGCAAGTATCTGGTGGTGTAGGTGTCGCCGTGCTGGACAAAAACGTAGTTGCCGTTCGCCGGGGTGAAGCCGGACTTGATGACCTTGCCGCTACCTGCTGAGTAAACAGGGGTTCCCGTGGGCGCCGCATAATCGACACCCCGGTGAGGTCTTCTCGTTTTTAAAATGGGGTGCAGTCTGTTCGGATTGTAGTTTGAACTGACGCGGGTGAAATCCAGTGGTGAACGCAGAAACGCCTTTTTCATAGGCTGACCTTCAGGCGTATAATAGTCGGCATCACCATCGTCGGCAACGTAGCGAACCGCTTTGTGAGTCTTGCCCTGATTGGTAAATTCAGCGCCGAGAATCGTGCCAGTGCCTATTTTTTTGCCATCGATATACTGGTCTTCAAACAGTACGCTAAAGGTGTCGCCCTTGCGGATATCCAGAGCAAAGTCTATATCCCAGCCAAAAATATTGGCGATCTGCATAATCTGGGCGTGACTGATTCCTGCTGCGACACCATCCTGAAACAGAGAGTGTTCGATAGTGACGTGGCGGAAGGCTGAGCGCGCTTCCGGCTCGCGCAACAGCTTTTCACCTTTATAGCCTTGAGCCGAGGGTGTATAGCGAAAGGATTCAAGGGGGGAGCGCTGGTAAACCACTTCAGAAATCGCGTTGTTTTCCGTCAGAATCACGGTTACCGTTTCGCCCGGGGAAAGGCGCTTGAGCTCGTCGCCGTATTTGCCCGCGTTGGCGACGGCATGGAGATCGGCACTGCTCAGTGACAGGCGCTTGAAGATTTCTGACAGGTTGTCGCCGGGGCGAACCTGTTCGTCGAGCTGAATATAGTCTAGCTCATCGGTGTCATCAGCAGGGGATGAGGCCGCATGATCCATTGAGGGTATAGCCTCTATTTGGGGCAGGAGCTCAAGCAGCTCCTGTTTGTGCCTGTAATGTTGCAGACTGTTTTCGCGGTATGCAGAAACGTTTTCTGACGGAGCCAAAACCAGCAACGCCGTTACCAGCGTGGCGACGGCGCCGGCGGCATAGAGGTGGGTTTTTGGCAGGCTGTTGGCAAAAAGATCTTCCCAGAAATCTGGTCGCTGCTTTTGATGCATGGAGTACTCGGAATTTTTTTAGCTTAATTGATTAAGCGCCGTACTGTATAACAAAAAAAACAATTAGCACAGCCCTCAAATGCCAGTACGTCTGATCCCGGTCTTGTTTTTGAAAAAGAATTCGGTATGGTTTGCGCACTTTTTGATATTGGATAAGTAAAGATGGCACAGGTCGAGCTGATTGAGGATTTGCAGGCGCGCGGGCTGATTGCCCAAATGTCGGGAGATGGCGCGCTGATTGAGCATCTGGCACAGCCGCGGGTGGTGTATTGCGGCTTTGATCCGACAGCAGACAGTCTGCATCTGGGACACCTGGTGCCCCTGCTTGTGCTGCGCCGATTTCAGGATGCAGGGCATACCCCTATCGCTCTTGTTGGAGGCGCCACGGGGTTGATAGGTGACCCCAGCTTCAAGGCTGCGGAGCGTCAGTTGAATACTCCAGATGTGGTTGCGGGGTGGTCGGAAAAAATACGGACTCAAGTGAGTCAATTTGTTCGGTTCGAGGGTGTGGCTAATCCGGCTCGGGTCGTCAACAACCTGGACTGGACTGCCGAACTCAATGTGCTCGATTTTCTCCGAGACGTGGGCAAACATTTTTCAGTCAACAATATGATCAACAAGGAGTCGGTTCAGCAGCGCTTGGAGCGCGAAGGTGCGGGTATCTCGTTTACCGAGTTTTCTTATGCCCTGCTGCAGGGCATGGATTTCGCTGAGCTCAATCGGCGCTATGACTGTACCCTTCAAGTTGGCGGTAGTGATCAGTGGGGCAATATTGTCGGCGGCATCGATCTGGCTCGTCGCCAGAATAGGGCGCAGGCCTTCGGCCTTACCGTGCCACTGATTACAAAAGCCGACGGTACTAAATTTGGTAAAACGGAGGCAGGGGCGGTTTGGCTGGATGCCAGCAAAACCTCCCCTTACGCCTTCTATCAGTTTTGGATGCAGACGGCGGATGCGGATGTCTACAAATTCCTCCGTTACTTCACCTTTCTGCCGATACAGGAAATTGTCGAAATAGAAAAAGCCGATGCCGAAATACAGGGGCGCAAAACGGCTCAGGGTATTCTTGCCCGCGAGGCTACGGCTCTTGTCCACGGCGAGCAGGGGTTGCGGGCGGCGGAGCGGATTACCCAGGCGCTCTTCAGTGGCGATGCCGAGCATCTTTCGGAGGAGGATTTTGAAGCGCTGCGGCAAGATGGTTTGCCTGCCAGCAGACTCGAAGCCGAAGATATTAACAAGCCGCTGACAACACTGCTGGCCGAGCGGGATGTGGTGAAATCTGGCAAGCAGGTGAAGGATGCACTGGCTCGGGATGCGGTGATTATCAATGGCGTTGCTGTTGGTTCTGAGGGTAATACGTTGGGTGTGGAAAATTTTGCCAAAAGCAAGGCGAGATATGGTCGTTTCTTTCTGGTGCGGGTGGGCAAGA
>JBFXIU010000013.1:0-30678 GCA_050175615.1 Porticoccaceae bacterium
GGCAAGGTGGAACATCTGTTGCCGTCAGTGTAGCTTTGCCGCTGACGACAAGCAATCGTTGGCTCCGGGCAAAAGCAAAAAATATGCCTGAATTCGAATGCGTTGTGAACCGGGGGCAATGTTTTCATGGGCTAAAGGGTGAAGTTGTCGCCGAGGTAGATTTTGCGAACCAGGGGGTCGGCGAGCACTTCGCTGGAAGAGCCTTTTGCAATCACTCTGCCCTCGCCAACAATATAGGCGGTTTCGCAAATATCGAGGGTTTCGCGGACATTGTGGTCTGTGATCAAGACGCCGATTCCCTTGTCTTTGAGGTGGCGAATAATCATCTTGATGTCGTTGACCGAAATCGGGTCAACACCGGCAAAAGGCTCGTCGAGGAGGATAAACTTGGGCTCAATGGCCAGAGCTCTGGCAATTTCCACCCGTCGCCGCTCGCCGCCAGAGAGGCTGATGCCCAGAGATTTGCGCAAGTGGGCGATGTGAAACTCCTGGAGCAGGGTGTCCAGGCGTTCGAGCCTTGCCGCGCGGTCGAGATCCTTGCGGGTTTGAAGGATTGCGAGAATGTTGTCCTCGACACTGAGTTTGCGGAATACGGACGCTTCCTGGGGCAGATAGCCAATTCCTTCTCTGGCGCGCCCGTGCATAGAAAGGTGGGTGATTTCCTTGCTGTCGATAAAGACGCTGCCGCCATCTTCGTGTACCAGCCCCACAATCATGTAAAAACATGTGGTTTTGCCGGCGCCGTTGGGGCCGAGCAGGCCGACGATCTGACCGCTGGTCACCTCCAGCGAGACATCGATGATCACGGGACGTTTTTTGTAACTTTTAGCCAGATGAGTGGCGCGAAGCACGGCCATCAGAAGGCCTCCTGCTGCTGGCTGGGGGGGATAACCATGCGCACTCGGTCGTTGTTGTCGTCACCGCCTTTGGCGCGAATGATTTCCTGCTTGAGATCGTAGTCAATGCGTTCGCCGCTCAGGGTGCTTTCGTCCTGAATCAGGCTGGCATTTTTTTGCAGCACAATAGTGTCGGTCTCCAGGTTGTACTCAATAGTGTTGCCCTTGGCGATGACCAGGGGCGAGTCGGTCTTGGGTTTTTGCTGAAATTGGGCGGGGGTGCCAATGCAGACAATGCGATTCACTTTATTGCCCAGGTTGTAAATACTGACTTTGTCGGCTTGTATGAAAATAGTGCCCTGGCGAATGGTAACGTTGCCTTCGTAGACCGTTAGGCCTTTGGGCTCGTTGCGCAGGGCTTGCCGAGCCTGGATTTCAATGGCTTGGTTGCGGTCTTCCGGAAGCGCCGCAGCCAGTGGGCTGGCCAATGCCAGGCACAGGGATATCAGAATGGACGGACGGGGTCGACGATTATTGGCCATGGTAGGTGCTCTCGACGTTGGCCAGTAACCGGTAGGTTTCGGTGCTGAAATCGGCTTCCATCCCTGTTCCCGTGGTAATGCCCTGGGGGCTGCTCAATTTTACCGGGGCTGCCGTTTCGGCAGTGTTTTTTTCCGGGGTATAGCTGATATCGGTAGTAAAAAATTCATTGAGCCCGGCTGCGGTTTTTTGCCAGGCATAAACATTGCCGGACAGCAAAATCAATTGGCCGCGACTGCTGCTGCGAGCTATATCGGCAGTCAATTGCCAGGGTTCAGAGCCTATCGGGGATTTGCGCGCCCTGAGGTTGGGGTTTTGCAGCTCAAAACGATCGTCGCTACTGTAGTAGAGCCCTGTGTCTGCAGTTAACAAGTAAGCCCGATTGCCGTCTTCGTCGAATTTGATAGTGCTGGTATTGTGCATATAACTGTCGGCGGTCGGCAGTGATTCCAGTTTGGTCTTTTTGCTTTTGAAAAAAAACTCGGGTGGTGAATCCCAGAGCAGAAGCGAAACCCAGGTCACGGCAATGAGCGAGAGAAAAAATAACAGGTTTTTCATTGGCTACCCATGTTCAGACGTGCTTTTCTGTGTGAGAAGGGCTTTGTTTAAGGATGATTGTCCGCCAGGCCGCCCGCGTCCGCCGCTCAGCGCTTCGCAGGTTTCTCGAAGTATAACGGGTATGGCGCTGGCTCGGTCTATTGGCAGCAAATCATTTTCCTTTTGCACGGTGGTTGAAAATGTTAAATGATGCCGGCACGGAGAATATCGTGCATATGAATGACCCCTATGGGGCGGTGTTCGCTGTCTTCAACCACCAGGGCAGTAATTTTGCTGTTCTCCATGATGCCGAGGGCTTCGGCGGCAAGCATATTGCGGTTGACGGTTTTGCAGTTTCTGGTCATCGCCTGGCCGACGCTGGCGGTGTTGATGTCAACGGCATGATCCAGGGCGCGGCGCAGGTCGCCGTCGGTAAATACCCCCAGCAGCTCGCCGTTGTCATTAATCACTGTGGTCATGCCAAATCCTTTTTGGGTCATTTCAAGCAGGGCATTGCGCAGAGGTGTGTCTTCGCGCACGCGCGGCAGGGAGTCGCCACTGTGCATGATGTCCTCTGTTTTTAGTAACAGCTTGCGCCCCAGTGCGCCACCCGGATGAGAAAAAGCAAAGTCTTCGGCGGTAAAACCTTTTGCTTCCAGCAGAGCAATGGCGAGGGCATCTCCCATGACCAGACTGACGGTGGTGCTGGTTGTTGGTGCGAGATCCAGGGGACAGGCTTCCTGGGCAACACTGATATCAAGCCAGGCATCAGCCGCTTTGCCAAGTGCAGAGTCCGGGTTGCCGGTCATACTGATCAGCGGCACACCCAGGCGTTTGATGAGGGGCAGCAGGGTTACCACCTCAGCAGTGCTTCCGGAGCTGGAAATCGCCATCACCACATCGGAGCGAGTCAGCATGCCCAGGTCGCCGTGGCTCGCTTCGCCGGGGTGAACAAAAAAAGCTGGCGACCCTGTGCTGGCGAGGGTGGCGGCAATTTTTCGGCCAATATGCCCGGACTTGCCCATGCCGGTAACAATAATTCTGCCCTGGCAGGCCATCATTAACTCACAGGCATGGCTGAAGCTGGCGCCTATGCGCTTTTCCAGGCAGGCGACGGCTTCAGCCTCCAGCTGGATCGTCCTTATGCCAGAGCTGATAAAGTCAGTGTGGGTCATGGTGGCTGTTCCTGTGCATCAAAGGCCATTATAACCGCCGTCGCGCCTCCGGTCAGCCTGCACCTGGTATTAACCACAAGCCATAGGCAAAATAGAGTGCCAGCAGGGTTATACCCACGGGCTTGCCGAGGGTTTTTGCGCGGTTTTTTTGCGCCATCACCACTGCCATAAAGAGCAGAATGGTCATGGTCGCGAGGGCGACAAAGTCCCGGTAAAACACCTCCGAGCCAGGATTCAGAGGGGCAATAGCTCCGGCG
Organism: Porticoccaceae bacterium; assembly: GCA_050175615.1. Taxonomy (GTDB): domain Bacteria; phylum Pseudomonadota; class Gammaproteobacteria; order Pseudomonadales; family Porticoccaceae; genus CAYXXZ01. The sequence goes on from JBFXIU010000013.1 coordinate 3,346, forward strand.
ATTGGCATAACCACCATAAGGTTGAAAAGGTTTGAGCCAAAGACATTGCCAATGGCGATGTCGTGATGGCCGCGAAGGGCGCTCATTACCGAGGCCGCCAGCTCCGGCAGGCTGGTGCCAATGGCGACGATGGTGAGGCCAATCACCAGTTCGCTAATTCCCGCTTCTCTGGCTACTGTTGTCGCCCCCCACACCAAAACTTCCGAGCTTGCCAGCAGTGCCCCCAGGCCTATAAGCAGCCAGAGCAGGGCGGCCGCAGTGGTGATTGGCGGAATATCCTCGCCTTCTTCAATTTCCTCGGGGGAAGGGTGGTGCTTTTTGTATTTTACAGTGAGCCAAATTAGGGGGGGCACAGCCAATAGGAGTGGCAGCGATTCCCCTCTGCGCAGTTGCCCGTCAAAGAGAATTATTCCTGCCAGAGCCGTAATCACCAGTAGCGCCGAACCTTCCTGGGTGAGCAGGTGCCTCTGGGTGGGCAGGGGCGCAATAATGGCGGTGACGCCAAGGACAAGTCCTATGTTGGCGAGATTGGAGCCCAGGGCATTGCCGACGGCAAGCTCTCCTGCACCTTTAAGCGCGGCATTGATAGAGACAATGATTTCCGGCGCCGAGGTGCCGATGGAAACAATGGTCAGGCCGATAACCAGGGGCGATACGCCCAGGTTACGTGCTGCGCCTGCACTACCTGATACGAAGCGGTCTGCGCCCCAGACCAGTCCGGCCAGGCCCATTAATATGGCGGCAAAAGCGGGGATTGTAGTTTCCATAGGGCAACCGATGTTTGGCTCTTGGGCGTTTCTCTCTTCGAGGGGCAATGGTATAGTGCGCACCCGCGAATGTCAGCAGCAAGGAGTTCGCTGTCGCCTTTGCTGCGTTGCTGGAAATAGTCTCGGCAGGGCACTTTTGCCCAGGTTCCACTGTCCAAACAGTTGCCATTGTCAGTTGCTGTACTTTGAATATCAGCGTTGAAGCTGCTGGGAGTCAGTCGGCTGGGGCTTTCCTGATTGCTAACACCTGGGTTCTATAGGCTCAAGGGTGACAAGTCGGTTTTGTTGTTTTTGCAATTCATTAAAGATTGTTGGCCAACACATGTTGGAAGTTGAGGGAATTGTCCATGAAGATGCTCAAGTTATATGCCTATAGTATTATTTGCCTCTTTGCCTTTGCGTCTATTTCTCAGGGTTCTGCCGAAGCTGTTATGGCGCCCGACAAATTGGTTGAAGAGGTGACCGAAACCCTGTTGAATGATATTGCTCTCTACAGGGACGCGCTGAACAAGGCCGAAAGCGAGGCGGAAGAGGCGCAATTGTTGAGCCGGTTTTATGACAGCCTTGGTGCGACACTGGAGCCGGTGATCGACTTTAACTGGATTTCCCTCAATGTTATGGGACCCTATCGCAAACAGGCCACTGCGGAACAGCGCAAGCGCTTTCGCGAGGTTTTTACCCGTGGCCTGGTGGAAACCTATGGCCGCGGATTGCTGACATACAGCGATGAAAAAATTGTCGTTCACCCTCTTGAGGAAGCCGAACAGGGTAAGCGTAAAGTTACTGTCATTCAGGAAATCAAAGGAGTCGATAAAACCTATCCCCTGCTTTACAGCATGGGTTTGAACAGGAATGGTGACTGGAAGGTCATCAATGTAATTATCAATGGTATTAATCTGGGCACGACGTTCCGCAACCAGTTTGTTCAGGCGGCGGAAAAATACAGTGGCGACGTCGACAAGGTGATCGAAAACTGGTCAATAACCCAGAGCTGATGGCCTGGCCTTTCAGTATGATATTTCCCGGAGTATCCCCAGCAGGGCTGGCTCCTGCAGGTGGAGGATCTTTCGGCAGGTGATTGCGGATTCAGCTTGCCCGAATGGTTTTCGGCAATATGGGTCGACATCAAATTGAAAAACGACAGGGGATAAAAATCCCTGAGCCTGACAATCTCCTGTGGAAATTCACCTTTTATCAATCGGAAAACAATTTATTTAATGGGACAATTATGGAAGTAGCAGAAATCAAAGCCTTTCTTCAGGCAGATTTGCCGGACTGTACAATCGAAGTCAGTGGTGACGGCAGACATTTTGACGTGCTGGTGGTTGGCGATCTGTTTGAAGGCGCTCGAACCATTAAGCGTCAGCAGATGATTTATGGCATCCTCAACAGCCATATCGCTTCAGGCAGTATTCACGCTGTTAATATGAAGCTTTATACCCGTGGCGAGTGGGCAGCCCGCTAAGGCTGTCCTCCACAAATCAGTACTGCGGGCACCTTTCCGCACTCACAGGTTATTTAATGGATAAATTATGTATCGCGGGCGGAAAGCCGCTATCCGGTGAAATACGTATCTCTGGATCAAAAAATGCGGCATTGCCGATTCTGGCGGCAACCTTGCTCTGTGAGCGCCCGGTAATCCTTTCCAATATTCCCCATCTTCACGACATCACCACAATGATCGAATTGCTGGGTTGTTTAGGCGCTGGTGTGATTCTCGATGAAAAAATGAGAGTGGAAGTGGATACCAGTCGTATAGCTTCCCTGACAGCGCCCTACGACCTGGTCAAGACCATGCGTGCCTCAATTCTGGTGCTGGGGCCATTGGTCGCCCGTTTTGGCGAAGCCAATGTGTCCTTCCCCGGTGGCTGTGCCATCGGCAGTCGGCCGGTGGATCTGCATTTGCGCGGTCTTGAACTGATGGGCGCCGAGATTGAGATCGATGGCGGCTATATTCGCGCCCGTGCCCCCAAAGGATTGCACGGCGCCCATATCTTTCTCGACGTGGTCACCGTGGGCGGCACCGAAAATTTGATGATGGCGGCTACTCTGGCCAAGGGTACGACGATTATTGAAAATGCGGCGCGGGAGCCGGAAATTGTCGACCTGGCCAATTTTATTAACACTGTGGGTGGCCGCGTCGAGGGTGCAGGTACGGACACCCTGACCATTCATGGTGTCGACAGCCTTAAAGCGGGTAGCTTTCGCGTCATGCCGGATCGCATTGAGACCGGAACCTATCTGGCGGCAGCGGCGGCGACTCGGGGATCAGTGCTGCTTCGCGACACCAGCCCCCATTATCTGGAAGCAGTACTGCTTAAACTTGAGGAAGCGGGCGCTGCTATCGACAGCGGCGACAATTGGATTCGCCTCGATATGAAGGGTAATCGTCCCAAGGCTGTCAGTGCACGCACCGCACCCTATCCCGCATTTCCCACGGATATGCAGGCGCAGCTGATGGCGGTGAATGTCGTCGCCGAGGGCGTGGCCAGAGTGACGGAAACCATTTTCGAAAACCGCCTTCTCCAGGTGCCGGAATTGAATCGCATGGGCGCAAAGATTACCCTTGAAGGCAATACTGCCATTATTACCGGCGTCGATATTCTCAAGGGTGCGCCGGTAATGGCATCGGATCTGCGCGCCTCTGCCAGTCTGGTGATAGCCGGCCTTGTTGCTCAGGGCGAAACGATCGTCGATCGTATCTACCATATCGATCGCGGCTACGAATGTATTGAAGAAAAGCTCCAGCAGCTCGGCGCCAATATACGAAGGATTTCCTGATGACCCTGTTGACCATTGCTCTCACCAAAGGCCGGATTCTCAAGGAAACCCTGCCATTGCTGGCGCGGGCGGGGATCTCTCCCGTGGAGGATATTTCCGCCAGCCGCAAACTTGTCTTTGATACCAATCTTGAAGGTGTGCGCCTGCTTATTCTGCGCGGCTCCGATGTGCCAACCTATGTGCAGTACGGGGCGGCGGACATGGGGGTTTCCGGCAAGGATACCCTGATGGAGCACGGCGGCAATGATATCTATGAACCGCTGGATCTGGGCATCGCCCGCTGCAAACTGATGACCGCAGCGGTGTCGGGGAGCAGCGTGCGCTCCGGCCGCATTCGTGTGGCGACAAAATATGTCAATATTGCCCGCCGCTACTACGCAGAACAGGGGCGTCAGGCGGATATGATCAAGCTCTATGGTGCTATGGAGCTGGCGCCGATCATGGCGCTGGCGGATGAAATTGTCGATATCGTCGACACCGGAAATACATTGAAGGCCAATGGACTGGAAGCCCGTGAAACCATCGCCGATATCAGTTCCCGTATTATCGTCAACCGCGCGGCGATGAAAAAAAAGCACCAGCTCATTCAGCCGTTGCTGGATAAGCTGGCCGCCGCAGTGACTGCGGGCTGAGGTATTACCATGGCAGATATTCAACGATTAAATGCCTCCGCCGAGGATTTCGATAGCCGTCTTGACCGCCTTCTCGCCTGGGAAGCGGTGTCTGATCAGAGTGTTGCCGCTGCGGTTGCCGATATTATCGAGGCTGTTCGCGCCCGCGGTGATGGGGCATTGGTGGAGTACACCAATCGCTTTGATCGCCGCAGTGTCAGCAGTGTTGCCGACCTGGAAATAAAGGCGGACGCCCTTGAGGCCGCACTGGCCGAAATTCCTGAGGATGCCCGCACAGCCCTTGAGGCCGCGGCGCAGCGCATTCGCAGTTATCACGATCATCAGAAGCAGGAATCGTGGAGTTATACCGAAGCGGATGGCACTCGGCTGGGGCAGCAGATCACCGCCCTCGATCGCGTCGGCGTCTATGTGCCGGGCGGCAAGGCCAGTTATCCGTCGTCGGTGTTGATGAATACCATTCCCGCCAAGGTTGCCGGTGTCGGCGAAGTGATTATGGTGGTGCCGGCGCCAGATGGCGAACTCAGCCCATTGGTGCTGGCGGCGGCGGCCATTGCCGGTGTCGATCGCGTCTTTACCCTTGGCGGCGCCCAGGCGGTGGCGGCTCTCGCCTACGGTACTGAATCCGTGCCCCGAGTCGATAAGATTGTCGGTCCCGGCAATATTTATGTGGCCACTGCCAAGCGCGCCGTTTTTGGCCAGGTGGGTCTGGATATGGTTGCGGGACCCTCGGAGATTCTCGTGGTCTGTGATGGCCACACCAACCCTGACTGGATTGCCATGGATCTGTTCTCCCAGGCGGAACACGACGAGGATGCCCAGGCATTGTTGATCTCTCCCGACGGCGCTTTTCTGGACAAGGTGGCCGACAGCATTGACCGCTTGCTGCCTACGCTTGAGCGTCGCGACATAGCTTCTGTGTCGCTAAAAAACCGCGGCGCCTTGATTGAGGTGAAGGATCTCGAGGAGGCGATGGCGTTGGTCAACCGTATCGCTCCCGAACACCTGGAACTGTCGGTGGCTGATCCCGATGCCCTGTTGCCAAAAATCCGTCACGCCGGCGCCATTTTTATGGGTCGCTATACGGCAGAGGCGGTCGGCGATTACTGCGCTGGCCCCAATCATGTCCTGCCGACATCGACAACCGCGCGCTTTTCGTCGCCGCTGGGTGTTTATGATTTTCAGAAACGCTCCTCGGTGATTTACTGCTCGCAAAAAGGGGCTGACAGTCTTGGTCGTATTGCGTCAACGCTGGCGCGGGGTGAGTCGCTGACCGCACACGCCCGTTCCGCTGAATATCGTCTGGAGGATTAACGCGTCGCCATGAATCCCTATTGGAGTAAAGTGGTTGCAGGGCTTGATCCCTATGTTCCCGGTGAACAGCCCAAACGCGACAACCTGGTTAAACTCAACACCAATGAAAACCCTTTTGGGCCATCGCCCGCGGTGCTCGAAGCCATTCGTCACTGTGCCGGCGATAACCTGCGCCTGTATCCGCCGCCGGAGTCCGATCAACTCAAAGACGCCGTTGCTGTTTATTACGGTGTCGACAAAAATCAGGTGTTTGTCGGCAATGGTTCCGACGAAGTGCTGGCGCATATCTTTAATAGTTTTTTTACGGGTCGTGACAAAAACATCCTTTTTCCCGATATCAGCTACAGTTTTTATCCCGTCTACTGCGGGCTTTACGGTATCGGTTTTGAGCAAATCGCCCTTGAGGAAGATTTCTCCCTCCGCCTCCATAACTACCCGCAGGAAAACGGCGGCATTATTTTCCCCAACCCCAACGCGCCCACGGGCATGGCGATTCCCCTGGCGGATATTGAAGCGCTGCTGACAAGGAATACTGCTTCAGTGGTTGTTGTCGATGAGGCCTATGTGGATTTTGGCGCCCAATCGGCAATCTCTCTGGTGGCGCGCTACCCCAATCTGCTGGTGGTGCAAACCCTGTCAAAGTCCCGTTCCCTCGCCGGTTTAAGGGTCGGTTTTGCAATAGGGGATAAGGGGCTGATTGAGGGCTTGGAGCGGGTCAAAAACAGTTTTAATTCCTATCCCCTGGATCAGCTGGCCATTGCCGGAGCCGTGGCCTCTTTTAGCGATGAAGACTATTTCCAAAAAATCAGAGCCGTGGTTATCGCCAATAGGGAGCAGCTTATCAGTGACCTTGGCGCGAGGGGTTTTCAGGTATTGCCATCTGCAGCCAACTTTGTTTTTGCCCGCCACTCGAGCTGTGGCGGTGCCGCTCTTGCCCAAAGTCTGAGGGAGAGGGATGTGGTGGTCAGGCATTTCAATAAAGCGCGAATTGCGGATTTTTTGCGCATTACCGTGGGCACAGAACAGCAAAACCAGCGTTTAATTGCCGCCCTCGATGAAATTCTTTGACAGCGATGGCGCACCAATACAGATTGTAGTGTGCGCTAGTTTTGAGAGGGTCTGGTGCCGGCAACGGTAGTGACAGAAATTTTTTCCCCGTCGCGAACCACATCCACATGAATGCTGTCCCCCGGCATCAGGTCGGCAATAATGTTGGTTCCCTGCCTGCCGTCGCCAACCAGCTGGCCGTTGATATGGGTGATGATATCGCCGGGAAGAAGCCCGGCGAGGTGGGCGGGGCCGTTGATATGGATGTCGGTAATAATCAATCCCCGCGGCGGGTTGAGGCCGAGGCGAGTGGCCACATCCGGCGCCAGTTGTTGCGCCTGCACACCGAGCCAGCCGCGAATGACACGGCCGTGCTTGACGATGTCTTCCATAACACGCACTGCGGTGTCGGCGGGGATGGCAAATCCCAGGCCCACCGAACTGCTCTCGTTGAGAATCGCTGAATTAATACCCAGCAAATTGCCGTAGGTGTCGATAAGGGCGCCACCGGAATTGCCGGGGTTGATGGCGGCATCTGTCTGCAGAAAGTTCTCGAAGGTGTTTAGCCCCAACCCCCGGCCTGTGGCGCTGATGATGCCCTGGGAAACTGATTGCCCGACCCCGAAAGGGTTGCCGATAGCCAGGGTGACATCGCCCACTTTGGCTTTCTGGGGGTCGCCAATACTGATGGGGGTGAGATTCTCCAGGTTGATTTTTAGAACCGCCAGATCCGTTTCCGGGTCCACGCCGACAATAGTTGCCTGAGCTTCGCGGCCATCGTGGAGCAGGATCACAATCTGGTCGGCGCCGCTGACAACATGGTTGTTGGTGAGAATAAAGCCACTGCCGCTGACGATGACCCCAGACCCGAGGGAGGATTCCATGCGTTTTTGCTGCGGCAGGCTGCCGCTGTTAAAAAAGCGGCGAAAAAAAGGATCGTTAAGCAGGGGGTGTTGCCGCTCCCTGGTAATGCTTTTGCTGGTATAGATGTTGACAACGGCGGGGGCGGCGCGAGCGACGGCGTTTGCATAGGAAGCCGTGCCTTCCCAGTTGGAGCTTGGAGCCAGTTCGTTAATGGTGATATTGCTGTCAGCCGGAGGTGACTCAAGAACCCTGGGCATAAGCAGAACAATCAGTGCCGCAGTTAAAAGGCCGGTAAGAACAGGCCAGCTGAGATAGCGAAAAATGCGACCGAAAGACACCTTGTTAATTGCTCCTCTTTTTATTATCGCCCCTGAATCCTGCTTGCTTCGGTGAGGGGTCAGGAAATTTTCATTGTGGGGTCGTCATCGTCATCACCACGATCGCCGTCAGTCTTGATGTCCAGCCCGCGAATATTGACGTCGCCCTGGCGCAGATCCGTAAGCCCATAACTTTCACTGAGCACACCGCCGGGAACGCTGGGTGCGTAATCTTTGGGTGGTTCCGCAGGTATTGACGAAAGAATTTGCGGCCTGCTGTCGGCACTGAGGCCGACAAACACCGCGTCCTGCACCTCGCGGCTGATTTCTGCAGAAGACAATCTCATGGCGCTGGTGGCCAATTGTTCGGCAACCTCGCGGTGAGTTCGGGTCATTTCCTTGACGAGAGTTGAGGTTTTTACAAGATGCTCGGCGACATCCCGCTGGTAAATTTTGAGTTCATCTTCTTTTTGCCTGATCGTCTCTTCAAGCTCGCGACGCTTTTTTTCCTGGGGTGACAGGGTGCGGGTAAGCAGGGAGCCGGCGGCAAGGCCGACAAGCAGACAGACAGCAGCAATTACAATGGTTGTCAAATCCACGATATTATCCTTTTGCAGTACAGCTGGACCGGATCTAGAGCCTGTTAACAGACCCTAATAGGCTGCCAGTATACGTGATAATGGCGGCTTATTCCCGCCTGTTGGTCAAAATTACCGGGAGTCATTAAGATAGTCGCCCTTCACCGCTTGTTTTGAGGAATCCGTGATGTCATTAACCAAAGAGGAAAAGTTTCTCATCCCAGGTCCGTCGGGCGTGTTGGAACTCGCTTTCCGTGAGGGTTCCGCAGGGGGTGCCCTGGCCAAGAAGGGATACTGTGCTGCGGTGTGCCATCCCCACCCGTTACATGGCGGCACCATGGATAACAAGGTGGTAACGACTCTGGTGCGCACCTACGTCGAACTCGGCGTTCCGGTGGTGCGCTTTAATTTTCGCGGTGTCGGCGCCAGTCAGGGGAGTCACGACCAGGGGGTTGGCGAGGTTGAGGATCTGCGCGCTGTGGTCGACTGGTTGAGGTTGCGAACTGGTGACGACAGGGTGCTGCTTGCGGGATTTTCTTTTGGCGCCGGTGTTGCCAGCAGCGGTTGTTTTGCGCTTGCCGGCGTCAGTCATGGACTATTTGTCGCTCCGCCCGTTGGGCGCTACAATTTCGCGCCGGATCAGCCGGGCGGAAACAGGCTTGTCGCCGAAGGGGGCTATCCCTGTCCCTCCTGTGTGGTGATGGGGGATCGGGATGAGCTGGTGGATGCAAGCCAGGTTTACGCCTGGGCGCGATCCCTGAACCCTGCTCCCGATATTATTGCCATTCCCGAGGCCAGTCATTTTTTTCACGGGCAGTTGGTAACACTGCGAGAGCAACTGAAAGCCGTTCTGGTGCACCAGCTGGGCTGAACACCAACATCCTTGTCATTTACTTCAGGATAGTCAATGCCAACACCCTATGAAAGATACCGTCGAGACCTGGCTGTTCCGGGTTTTGTACATGATGCGGCGCAGGAGAATGCAGTGCGCCAGCTCCAGGATCTCCACGACCGGCTGATTGCGAAAACCCATTCAAAGGGCGTGTTGAGTCGACTGCTGTCGAGCAAGAAGAAAAGTACCACGCCTGAACAGGGGCTTTATTTCTGGGGCGGCGTTGGTCGCGGCAAAACCTATCTGATGGATAATTTTTACGAGAGCCTGCCTTTTGAGGAAAAAATGCGGGCGCATTTTCACCGCTTTATGCGCCGTGTGCACAGAGAGCTGAAGGCGCTCAGCGGCGAAAAAAACCCTTTGGAAAAGGTGGCCGATCGCATTGCCTCTGAAGCTAAAGTGATTTGTTTTGATGAGTTTTTTGTCTCGGATATTACCGATGCCATGATTCTCGGCACCCTGCTGGGGCACCTGTTTGATCGCGGGGTATCCCTGGTGGCGACCTCGAATATTGTTCCCGACGGCCTTTACAGGGATGGCCTGCAGCGCCAGCGATTTCTCCCCGCCATCGCTCTGCTCAAGGAGCACTGTAAGGTCATCAATGTCGACGGCGGTGTCGATTACCGGCTGCGGGCGCTGAAAAAAGCAGAAATCTACCACAGTCCCCTGGGGTGCGAGGCGGATAACGCATTGACCGCAGCGTTTAAAAGCTTGGTGCCGGCAGCCGAGGAAATCTGTGCGGGCGCAGATATTCATGTCGAAGGCCGTAAAATTCCCTCAAGATTTGTCGGTGAAGATGTGGTGTGGTTTGATTTCAAGGCGCTCTGTGATGGTCCACGCAGTCAAAATGACTATATCGAGATCGCCCGTGAATTCCATGCCGTGCTGGTCAGCAATGTGCCCCAGCTGCAGTCCTCCATGGAGGATCAGGCGCGCCGTTTTATCAATATGGTGGATGAATTTTACGATCGCGGTGTTAAATTGATTGTTTCCGCAGCCGTGGGACTTGAAGACATCTATGTGGGTTCGCGCCTGGTTTTTGAGTTTGAGCGTACCCGCAGTCGTCTGCTTGAAATGCAGTCCCACGACTATCTGGCGAGACCTCATAAACCCTGAGACAGAGTCCTGGCTATGCCAGCTGCGGTGCAGGCTCAAGGGGGGGGCTGCTGCAGTTTTTATTCGCCGTCAGATTCCCCTTTGTGGCGGCTGATAAAATAAAAAGCCAAGCCTACTTGAAATGCACGGCTCCCGTGGGTAGAATTCGCCCTCTTTTTTGAACCCCCCTGACATCAGGCAGGAAAAGATGAAAACATTCAGTGCAAAAGCCGAGACCGTAACCCACGACTGGTTCGTGGTCGATGCCTCAGACAAAGTTCTGGGTCGTATTGCTGCGGATATCGCCACCAGGCTGCGCGGCAAGCATAAGCCCGAATATACTCCCCATGTTGATACTGGCGACTATATCGTTGTAATCAACGCAGAAAAAGTACGTGTTACAGGCAATAAAGCCAAAGACAAAAAGTACTATCACCACACAGGTTACATCGGTGGCATCAAGGAAATCAGTTTTGAGAAGCTGATTGACAAGGCGCCAGAGCGTGCTATCGAGACCGCTGTTAAAGGTATGTTGCCCCGGGGTCCACTGGGTCGCGCCATGCTTAAGAAGCTGAAAGTCTATGCGGGTGATCAGCATCCCCATAGCGCCCAGCAACCACAAGAACTGACTATCTGAGACGGATTGTAGACAATGGCAGATAACCAATACTACGGAACCGGTCGTCGCAAAACCTCTTCAGCTCGGGTGTTTCTGAAGAGCGGTTCGGGCGTGATCACCATCAATAACCGCAGCATCGAAAACTATTTTGGTCGGGAAGTGGCTCGCATGGTCGTGCGCCAGCCTCTGGAGCTTACCCAGACCGGTGAAAAATTCGATGCCCATATTACTGTTGTCGGTGGCGGCAGTTTCGGTCAGGCTGGCGCCATTCGCCACGGCATCTCCCGCGCGCTTCTCCAGTATGACGAGAATCTCCGCTCGCCGCTGCGCGAGGCCGGTCTTCTCACTCGCGACGCCCGCGAAGTTGAGCGCAAAAAAGTGGGTCTGCACAAGGCGCGTAAAAAACCCCAGTTCTCCAAGCGTTAATCGGAACTGTTGTTTCTGTGCTCAAATGCCCGGCTTTTTGTCGGGCATTTTTGTTTGTTTTTTCATGGGGTTGCGGCGCGTTTTGGCATCTTTGCTTGTCAATGACGGTACTTTTCTTTAACATTGCACGCCATTTTAACCCTTCCAGTCGAGATTCTTTGCTTAACGGAGAGACTCATGAGCAATGATGGTGTCAATCAAGGGCGTCGACGCTTCCTAACCGGTGCAACCTGTGTTGTAGGTGCAGTGGGTGTGGTCGGAGCGGCAGTACCCTTTGTCGGATCCTGGAACCCGAGTGCCAAGGCGAAAGCCGCTGGCGCCCCGGTGAAGGCGAATATCAGCAAAATCGAACCAGGCCAGATGATCACCGTCGAATGGCGAGGCAAGCCGGTTTATATTCTGCGTCGCACCGAGGAGGCTCTCGCCTCTTTGGATCAGACAACGGACAAAATCCGCGATCCCAATTCCGCTGAGTCGAACCAGCCCAGCTATGTAGATCCTACTAACAGAGCGATCAAACCGGAATACCTTGTTTTGGTTGGTCTTTGTACCCATTTGGGGTGTGCCCCCATGTTTCGTCCCGAGGTAGGCGTGGATCCCGCTACCGGCAACGAGAATAAAGAATGGGTTGGTGGTTTCTTCTGTCCCTGTCACGGCTCCAAGTTTGATCTGGCGGGTCGTGTCTACCAGGGTGTTCCTGCGCCGACCAATCTGGAAGTGCCACCTTACGCCTATGAAAGCGACGCAGTCATTGTTATTGGTATTGACGAGGGGGCAGCATAATGAACTGGCTATCTGGAATCTGGGGCTGGGTTGACAAGCGTCTCCCCGTACAGCGCGCCTGGGATACCCATATGGGTAAATACTACGCGCCGAAAAACTTTAACTTCTGGTACTTCTTTGGGGTTCTCTCCATGGTGGTGCTGGTTATTCAGCTGGTTTCCGGTATTTGGCTGTTGATGAGCTTCGAGGGCACCTCCACCGGCGCCTTCGCCTCCGTCGAATACATCATGAGGGATGTGGATTATGGCTGGATTATTCGCTATATCCACTCCACTGGCGCATCCGCCTTCTTTGTGGTGGTTTACCTCCATATGTTCAGGGGGCTGATCTACGGCTCCTACAAGGCGCCGCGGGAGCTGGTGTGGATATTTGGTATGGCCATTTATCTGGCGCTGATGGCCGAGGCTTTCCTGGGCTACGTTCTGCCCTGGGGGCAAATGTCCTATTGGGGCGCGCAGGTCATTATCTCCCTGTTTGGCGCCATTCCCTATGTTGGTGAAGACATCGTCCAGTGGGTTCGCGGTGACTATCTGATTTCCGGTATTACCCTCAACCGTTTTATGTCACTCCACGTTGTTGCCCTGCCCATCGTGTTGCTGGCGCTGGTGGTGCTGCACATTCTCGCCCTTCACGAAGTGGGTTCCAACAACCCCGATGGTGTCGAGATTAAAAAGAACAAGGATGAAAATGGCATACCCCGGGATGGCATTCCTTTTCACCCCTACTACACGGTTCACGATCTGGTGCCCATCGTCGTCTTCCTGATGGTGTTCTCCTTTATTGTCTTTTTCGTTCCTGAAATGGGCGGCTATTTCCTCGAAAAAGCCAACTTTGAAATTGCCAATCCGCTGAAAACCCCGGCGCACATTGCGCCAGTGTGGTACTTCACGCCTTTTTATTCCATGCTCAGGGCAGTGCCAGATAAATTTATCGGTTTTCTGGTGATGGCCGCTGCCATTGCGATCCTGTTTGTGTTGCCGTGGCTGGATCGCAGTAAAGTCAAGTCCATGCGTTACAAGGGTGTTGTCAGCCGCGTGATGGTGGTTGTTTTTGCCGCGTCCTTTGTGATTCTTGGTGTCCTTGGCGTCAAGGCGCCAACGCCCGCGAGAACTGCGCTGGCGCAGGTATGTACAATTATTTACTTCGCCTACTTCATCGGCATGTTCTTCTGGACGAAGATGGAGACCACCAAGCCCGAACCTGCCCGTGTGACTGCGGATGGCGGAATGGGCAAGCTCAAGTTCACTGGTGTTTTGATTGTCTTCGCCCTGATGATTTTCTTACCGCTGAAAGCTGTTGGCGCAGGTGGTGAATACGAGTGTGGCTCCATTCCCTGTGATGACTTTGAACAGGATTACGCCGACAAGGCTTCGCTGCAAAATGGTGCAAAGTTATTCGTTAACTACTGCATGGGTTGTCACGGCGCCCAGTATTCCCGTTGGGGGCGCGTTGCTGCAGATCTCAATATTCCAGAGCATCTGGTAATGGACAACCTGGTGTTTGGCGACCAAAAAATTGGCGACCTGATGAAAACCTCCATGTCCGTGGACAGCGGCAAGCAGTGGTTTGGCGCTGCGCCTCCAGATTTGACTCTGGTTACCCGGGTGCGCTCGCCAGAGTGGTTGTATACTTACCTGCGCAACTTCTATGTGGATCCCAAGCGCGCGGTTGGTGTCAATAACAAAGTGTTCCCCGATGTCGCCATGCCCCATGCGCTGCTCGACCTTCAGGGTCTGCAAACCTGCGCCCCCGGCCCTGTGAAGGCTCACAATGGCGGTATCAAAGAAGACCCGTTGACCGGTGAGCCGATTCTTGCCAATCCATGTGGTAGTTACGAGCTCGTTACCGAGGGTAAGTTGACACCTGAAGAGTTTGATAACGCTGTTTATGATCTCGTCAACTTTATGGGTTATATGGCTGATCCCGTTGGCGACAAGCGTAAAACCATCGGCATCTATGTACTTTTGTTCCTTGCTTTCCTGTTTGTTTGGGTGTGGCTGCTCAATCGTGAATACTGGAAGGATGTGCACTGAGCACATCTTCCCGTTAATTTTTTAGGTAAGTACCAGGGGTAGGTTATGGGGGTTGTAGCAAGGCGTTCTTCAATGACGTTGTTTTCAGATCCGGCGTGCCATTACAGTCACAGGGTAAGAATTGTGCTTGCTGAAAAGGGCATTACTGTGGATGTCGAGGATGTAGATCCGAAAGCAGTTCCGGCTGAAGTTCTTGAGCTCAACCCCTATGGAACCCTGCCCACGCTGGTCGATCGCGATCTGGCGCTCTATGAATCCAAAGTGATGATGGAGTACTTGGACGAACGTTTTCCCCATCCGCCGCTGCTGCCTGTCTATCCCGTAGCCAGGGCGTTGAGTCGTCAGTTTATGTTTCGCATCGAAAAAGACTGGTGCCAAGACGTCGATTTCATCGTTGCCAATTCTGAATCAAAAGAAGCGGAAAAATCCCGCAAAAATTTGCGCGAAAACCTGATGGCCGTCGCGCCCATCTTTGCCGAAATGCCGTTTTTTATGAACGAAGAATTCACCCTGGTGGATTGCTGTCTCGCCCCGATCTTGTGGCGGCTTGAAATTTTGGGCATCAAATTGCCCAACAGCCGCCAGACAAAACCCATTCTCTCTTATATGCAGTCGCTGTTCGAGCGACCTGCGTTTCGCATTAGCCTGTCTGATCTAGAGCGGGATATGCGCTAAAGAAGGCGATGCCTGCGTGGCCTCTAGTCCTTGTATGGCTGTAGAAATTGTGTTGAGTGAAAGGGCAAGACCGTGATCAAAATGACCTCAAACCGCCCCTATCTTGTGCGTGCCATTTACGATTGGATTGTGGATAACCACTGCACTCCCCATGTGCTTGTGGACGCCCATTGCCGTGGCGTCAGTGTGCCCCAGCAATATGTCAATGACGGTCAGATTATTCTCAATGTGGCGCCCAGAGCCGTCAGCAATTTTTCCATGGATCTGAGCGGTATTGGGTTTTCCACCCGTTTTGGCGGTGTGCCCACAGAGATCTATATTCCCATTATGGCAGTGCTTGGGGTTTATGCCAGGGAAAACGGTCAGGGGCTGATGTTTGCGACTGAAGAAATGGATGATGTCGAGTCGATGGAAGAAGATGAGGAACCCAATCCGCCGCCCAGATCCAAGGGCGGCAAGAAGCCAAGCCTCAAGATAATCAAATAGCCTTGCCTGGGGTAAAACTCGCCTCTATCCATATGAGGTTGCCTTAAACTGTTTCAATCCTTTCCTGCGGCAGGTGGATGGTTACCAGCAGGCCCCCTTCATCCCTGTTTTCAGCAAAGATATTACCCTTGTGAAGGGCGACAGCTTTGCTGGCTATGGCAAGTCCAAGGCCATAGCCCCCCGGCTTGTGCTGGCGAGCCTGATCGATTCTGACAAAAGGTTCAAACATGGTGGTCAGGCTTTCTTCGGGAACGCCGCAACCCCGATCCCCGACAGAGATTTCAATGCCGGCTCGACTTTTTTGCAGGGAAATTTCGACACTGCTGTTTGGGGAGCTGAATTTGATAGCGTTGCGCAGAATGTTTTCTACAGCCCTATGTAACAGTTCGCGACTGCCGGTCAGGCTGATTGCGGATTCAACGCTGGCATTGATGGTGCACGACTTTTGTTTAGCTTCAAGGTCGCAATCGTCGACAATGGCCGCCACCAGGGAGCTCAGGTCAACAGATTCCGTTGGGTAGGTGATGGTTTCAAGGCTGGAGAGGATCAGTACCTCGCCAATAAGCTGCTCGAGGCGATCGAGATCCTTGCCGAGGCGGTCGTAGTCCCCCTGGTGTTCGCTATTGTTGCGTCTGGCTAGCGCCAGAGCCACCTGAAGTCGCGCCAGGGGCGAGCGCAGTTCGTGGGAGATATCCTGCAGGAGTTGTTTCTGGGCGCTGAGCAGGTGCTGTATCTTTCCCGCCATAACATCGAAATCCTGGGCGAGATCGGCAATTTCGTCGCGCCGCCGGATCTTGCCCACGCGGACGTTCAGATTTCCTTCGGCGAGTTGCCGCGTGGCATGGGAAAGCCGTCGAATCGGGCTCGACAGATAGCGAGCCAACCAGTAGCACACCAGGGTGCTGATCACCAGGGTAATTGAAAACCCCAGCCATATGGGCGTGTGGGTGCGGTATTTGCGGAAAATGGGTTTTTGGGGGGCAACGACATGGTAGATCTCCCCGCTGGGAAGCTGTGCCTGTGCTGTATAAAGACGGGTAGTGTCGAGATTACCAGACCGGATTGAGTGCCTGAGCATGCGTGGCAGTGGCCGGCTGAGAACGTCTCGCCCCTGTTCATCAACGACAAACAGGGGCAGCTTGTTTCCTCTGGTCATGTCATCGAGCAGCTGGGTGGCTTTTTCTTTGTTGCCCTGTTCAAAAGCGAGAGCAATGGTGGCCACCTGGGTCTGAAGAGACTTGCTGTCAAATCCCAGACTCTGCTCAAAATAAATTTTTACTCCCCAGCCGACAGCGATATTCAATAGCGCCAGCGCCAGCCAGAACCAGAGGAATATTTTCCAGAATAATCTGCCCATCATTTCTCCAATTGGTAGCCTGAGCCACGGATGGTATGAATAATCAGATTTTCGTCGGCATCACCCAGTTTGCGGCGGAGATGACTGATATGCATGTCGAGGCTGCGGTCGTAGGGGCCAATGGGGCGCCCCAGGGCGGCTTCATAGAGCTGGTCTTTGCTCACCAGTTGACCCGCGTGTCGCGCCAGTACTTCAAGGACACTGTATTCGGTGCTGGTGAGATTCAGTTCATGGGTGCCGACACTGGCCTTGCGTGCAGCTGGTATCATGGTCAGGGATTGGCACTGAATCGCCGGTGTATTGTCGTTGCTGTTGCCCTGGCGGCGCAAAATAGCCCTGAGCCTGGCCACTAATTCCCTGGGATTAAATGGTTTGGGCAGGTAGTCATCGGCACCCATTTCCAGCCCCAGAATGCGATCTACATCGCCTCCTTTTGCGGTGAGCATGATAATCGGCACCAGCGAATGGCGGCGAATGGTGCGCAGTACCTCAATGCCGTTTATCCCCGGAAGCATGATATCGAGAACAACGGCATCCCAGGATTGCTCCAGGGCTTTATCGGCGCCTTCGTCGCCCCTTTGTGCCGTATGAATGGTGAAGCCTTCCGGGCGCAGGTATTCGCAGAGCATTTCATTGAGTTCTTCATCGTCATCAATAATCAGTATTTTGGCCATCGCAGAATATTCCTGTTGAGCAGTAGGCGCTATTTTCTCTCAGCCACCCCAGCAGAAAATGTGGTTTACAGAGTTTTACACACCATTACTCTGGCTTTACACCCTGACACTCATATTGTGTCTAGAATAACACTCACCATCAGCAAGAAACCAAAGGAGTCAGCAATGACCAGATTTGTAAAATCAGTAATGGCAGGTGTGTTAATAGGTGGCCTGGCGTTGAACGCCGTTGCCGGCTATGGCAAGGGCGAAGAGGGCTGTCAGCACCGGGATAAGTTTATGGAGCATCACGGTATGCACGGAGACCACTTTGGCTCCGAACGCTGGCTGGAAATGATGACGGGCAAGCTGGAACTCAGCGATGACCAGAACAACCAGGTGAAGTCTATTTTAGACGCGGCAAAAAATGAATCCCAGGCACTGAGGAAAAGTATGCGCGAAAACATGCAGGCTGAGCGCAATGCTGTAGATTCAGACGTCAGTGAGCGGGAGTTGAGAAAACTGGCGCGCGAAACCGCAGACAGCCGCGTCGATCTGATGCTGTTCGGCCAGTCTGTTGAGGGGAAAATCAGGGCAGTACTCACCGAAGAGCAAAATGCCAAGCTCGACGAGATGAAAGCCAGCCGCAAGATCCACAGGCAGGAGCGAATGGAAAAATGGCAACAGCGCATGGATGCCAAGGCTAAGCCCGCAGAGTAATGGCGTGAGGTTGGATTTGTCAGCTTCGATGAGATTGCCTGCCAATAAAGGGATCTTTGCCGTCAATCAAATAGCTTTCTGGCGGCAAAGACCTCAGGTTATAGCGATTTTTATTGGTCTGGCAGAAAATGTATTCAAATGGCTTGACCTAAAAATTTTCCCTACCTATAATGCGCCTCCCTTGAAGCGGTAAGGTTGCTGACAGGGAAAACCAGGTATCTGTTTAAGTCGGCACTAATGGCCAGTACTTCTTCAGAGCACGCGATTTTGATGCGGGGTGGAGCAGCCTGGTAGCTCGTCGGGCTCATAACCCGAAGGTCGTAGGTTCAAATCCTGCCCCCGCTACCAATTGAAAAGGCTCAAAGCTATTTAAATAGCTTTGAGCCTTTTTTATGGTTCTCAATTCTGCTCACGGCAGAGCCCGGTGTCCCTCCGTTACTGGCACAGTCACTTTCGTCTGATCGCAGAAGCGATTACTCGCCAATATAGCGTTTGCGCTTTTTCGCCTTGAGTTTATCGAGGTCGACAATGATCAGGCCATCGACGCAGTCGCCAAAACCCGGGTCAACATTAAAGCCGGCGAATTGGACGCCACCCTCCTGGCAGATATCCGGGTATTGCTTGTACAGTGTGGGCACGCTGAGGTTCATATGGGAGAGGCTGCCCTTGAGGCGGGTGAACTCATCCTTGTAGTTTTCGCCGGGAAACATTTCTGCAAGTTCCTGGCGGCGCTGGGGGGGAATGATATAAGGCAGGTGGGCGCTTGCCAACTTCTCCTGCGAAGGAAAATGGGTGCTATAAAAATACACCAGCATTTCCATGGCCTGAGAAGGATAGTTGTTGCTGATGCTGACAGGGCCAAAGAGGTAGCGGTATTGAGGGTTTTTGCGCAGAAAGGCGCCAATGCCATACCAAAGATAGTCCAGGCTGCGCTTGCCCCAGTATTTGGGCTGGACAAAGCTGCGCCCCAATTCCAGGCCGTTTTCCAGGAAAATATTCATGGCTTCATGAAACCGGAACAGGGTTGCCGAATAGAGGTAGTTTTCCTTCATATGACCGGTTTGTGCTTCTACGCTGTGTCGAGCATCGCAGAGCCGGTAGGCGCCGGCAATTTCCAGGGCGTCTTCGTCCCATAAAATAAGATGAAAATAATGTTGATCATAAACATCTGTATCCCGACGTCGTCCCGTGCCTTCGCCTACGGCGCGAAACGATAATTCCCTCAGTCTGCCGATTTCCCGCATGATGATGGAATCGGGTTGGCAGTGGTAAAGGAAAATATGTTTTTTGTCCTCCGTCGTGCCGAGGTGTTCGCAGCGAAGGATTTCTTCCCGCAGCAGGGCGCGGTTTTCCGGGTGGGCGATGGCGGATTCGGTAATAAAAATGCCATCTCGATCCTTGCTGATACGGTAGACATGGCGGCGAAAAAGTTCGGCTTTCTCACTGATGGAGACGCCGCTGCGCTGATAACTTTCCGGGCTTACGGGTTCGCCTATGCGAATGTCCACACAGTTTTTCGCCTGCTTGAACATTTCCCTCACCAGCCACAGAGTGGAAATAGGGCGCGCCAGAAACGACAGTGCGTAAAAGAAGGCAGAGTTGCGGCCATCGACAAAAATAGGCAGAACCGGAGCGTTGCATGATGAGGCAATGCGCAGAAAGCCTGTGCGCCACTTGCCGTCGCGAACGCCCTTGGTACCCAGGCGCGATACTTCTCCGGCGGGAAAGATAATCAGGGCGGCCTCATTTTTCAGATGTTGCTGAATGGCTTCGAGGTTTTTCCGCGGCGTATTGCCGCCCATATTGTCTACGGGCAAAAGCAGGTTGTGGAGGGGATGCAATGTGGCGAGAATATCATTGGCCACCACTTTGACATCAGGTCTGATTTCCCGCACCAGCTTAAGCAGTGCCAGGCCGTCGAGGGAGCCTATGGGGTGGTTGGCAACAATAACAACCCGCCCGCGCACCGGGATGCGTTCTCTTTCTTTGTCCCTCACCGCATAGCTGAATTGAAAATAGTCCAATACCTGCTCAACAAAATCAAAGCCTTTGAGGTGAGGGAAGGTGTTGGCAAACTGCTGAAACTCTTTTTCGTGAAAAAGGAGCTTGAGAATTCGCGCCAGGGGTCGGGCGAGCAAGGGGCGTTTTTGCCAAAAATCCGGATAGCGATCCTGGAGAAATGTTTCGACATTAAGCATGAGTATCCTCCTCACTTTCACAGGGTGCCAGCCTAGACCGCTTAATTGACAATGGCATGACAAGCGGGTATCAGTGACTATTTGAGCGAGGAAACTGGGGACAAACGGTTAATCTTCAGCTGGTCTAGACGTTCGCACGACGTTCGTCCATGCAATTCCGCCTTTGGGCGATCAATATGCCGCTGTCTCTTTTGAGTCTGAAAATATTTCCATATAGTTGTTGATAAGGGAGCAAGTCACTCAGGCATAACCAACAGCCAATTGACAAGGACAATTTTTATTGATTTATGGATATTCTCATCGTAGAAGACAGCGCCACCCTGCGAGCAAGCATGAAAGCCGTTCTCCTGGCCATGGGGCATCGAGTACATATGGCTGAGTCGGGGGAGCAGTGTCTGCATATGATTGAGAATCAGCTGCCAGATCAGCGCTACAATCTGGTTATCATGGATGTGGAGTTGCCCGGGTTGAATGGCTTTGAAACCACCAGCCTTCTTCGCGAGGCAATGCCGGACGAATGGATTCCTATCATTTTTGTCTCCGGCGACACCGATGAGGCAAGCGTCAAGCGGGGTATTGACGCTGGTGGCGATGACTATCTGGCAAAACCCGTCAATCGGGTCATCCTTCAGGCCAAAATCAAGGCAATGGAGCGCATTGCCGATATGCAGCACGAAATGAGCCGGCTTTATAAAGAGTTGGAAATTACCAGCAAGAAGGATGGTCTCACCCAGCTTTTCAACCGTCGCGCGTTCAATGAACAGGTGGAGCAGTTGTGGGGGGAGGCTCGGCGACATCGACATCCCTGCGCTCTGCTAATGCTGGATATAGACCACTTCAAAGAATTCAACGATGCCTACGGCCACCTGGCCGGAGATAGTTGTTTGCAATCTGTTGCCACCTGCCTGCGTCAGGTTGTCCATCCTCAGCGCCATATTCTGGCGCGCTATGGTGGCGAGGAATTCATTGTTTTTCTTAATAATGTGGATCGCAGTGGGGTGCTCGCCCTTTCCGGCGATATTCTGGTTGCGGTTGAAGCCCTGTGCATTGCCCACGTCCGGTCACCAGTCAGTGATTTTATTACTGTCAGTATCGGGGTTTCGTTGACCCGCAGCCCGGAAAATCATTCTCTTCACCAGCTTATCAGTGCTGCCGACAAGTTGCTGTATCGTGCCAAAAATAATGGCCGCAATCAGGTTAATCTCGAAGAGCTCGACAGTCATCGCACCATTCTGATCGGTGTGGATGTTTCTGATAGTCAGAGGGCGTTGACTGAGATGCTATCGGAGTTGGGCAATATCATTACTGCAGAGAGCAGCAAGGAATGTCTCGAAATTGCCCGCTATATTATTCCCGATCTGATCCTGATTGAAGAAAGCCTGTCCGGGGGCGACGGCCGCAAAATCTGCAAAATTCTCAAGCGAAGCGGCAATACGGCCCATATACCCGTTGTTTTAATTGTTGATCAGGCCGGCGGCGGGACTATAAGCGATATTGAGCTTGTTAAACCGGTGGCGCCCGAGGCCATTCAGGGGGCAGTCAGGCAGTTGATCTTTTGACCAGTAGCGATTGAATTTGCCTCGGTGCTCGGTGCTCGGTGCTCGGTGCTCGGTGCTTGCCCCTTAAGATCTCACATCCAGATGTCCCAAATATTTTTGCACCACCTGTAGAGTGGGCTTAAACAGTTTTGGCGTCGAGCCGACAATATGCCCGGATTCCATGTAGGTGTCGCCACCCTGGAAATCGCTGAGAATACCCCCGGCTTCCTTGATAAGGAGCACGCCGGCGGCAATATCCCAGGGCTTGAGGTACATTTCCCAGAAAGCGTCGAAACGGCCAGCGGCCAGATAGGCCAGATCCAGAGACGCGACACCGAGGCGGCGAATACCCGACGACTGCTCTGCCAGGGTGCGCAAACATTGGAGATAGGCATCCATGTGGTCTGACGACGGCTTGCTGAAAGGAATGCCGGTAGCAAAAATGGCGCCATTCATGTGGGTTCTGCCCGTCACGCGCATGCGATGGCCGTTGAGATAGGCGCCGCGCCCGCGACTGGCGGTGAACTCTTCCTGTTTGATAGGATCGTAAACCACAGCGTGCTCGTGACGCCCTTTGTACAGGCAGCCGATTGACACTGCATAGTGGGGAATGCCACAAATGAAGTTGGTGGTGCCATCGAGGGGGTCGATGATCCACAGATAGTCGCTGTTCGGATTGCCGAGGTAACCGCTCTCTTCGCCGAGAATACGGTGGTCTGGATAGGCCTTGAGGAGCTGGTTGATGATTTCCTGCTCAGAGGCGCGGTCAATGTCGGTGACAAAGTCATTTCTGCCTTTCTCATCGATTTTAATCTTGTCCATGCGCTCGGTGGCGCGCACAATTTTTTCACCCGCACTGCGGGCTGCCCGCAGGGCAATATTAACCATCGGTTCCATAACAGAATATAAAGAGCGTTGAATAAGGACGGGCATTCTACCAGAGATAGTCACTTCGAGTTAGCCTGGTTGAGTCTTTTATGTGCGGGCAGATCATTGCTGATGCCCTTGGTATGGAAAGGCACTTGTTTCTTTGCGGTGGCGCTGTAAAGTAAAGGCCTTAGGTATGGTAATGAACACTCCCCGCAGCACAACCTTTGCCGTTGTTAACCCGGCGAGCGGTATATCCCTTTGCAAAGGCTCTCTGTGCTAAAAGAACGGTCAATACACCAGGATTATCCACATGAAACTAACTCTCAATATCAACGGTGCAGATAGGGAAATAACCGTTGAAGCGGGCACCCCGTTGCTGTGGGTGCTCAGGGATTATTTGAACATGACAGGCACAAAATACAGCTGTGGTATTGGCCAGTGCAGTGCCTGTGCCGTTCATATCGATGGTGACATGATGGCTTCCTGCATATTTCCCGCAGAAGCGGCGGTTGGCAAAAAAATTACCACCATCGAAGGACTGAGTCAGAATGGCGCCAGTAAAGAGGCTTTGGCGGTACAGCGCGCCTGGGAAGAGATTGCTGTGGTGCAGTGCGGATTTTGCCAGTCCGGGCAGGTAATGGCGGCAACGGCCTTGCTGGCTCGCAATGCCGCGCCGTCCGCTCAGGAGATTGACCTGGCGATGATGGGCAATATTTGCCGCTGCGCCACCTACGCGCGCATCAAAAAAGGCGTCAATCTTGCTGCCCAGTTGCTGGCGAAGGAGGTCAAGGCATGAGACGTTCACATCCGCCCAAGGTTTTGGGCAGCAAACTCTCCAGGCGCGCCTTTATCGTCAACAGTCTGCAGGCCGGAGTCGCCTTTTCTCTGGCAGTAAGTCTTCCCCTGAGCGGCGCAGCAAAAACCTTGCGTCACGACCTGGCTGAAGGTGGCAACTTGGAGCTCAATGCCTTTGTCAATATAGGCACCGACAGCAAGGTCACAGTCCTGATCAAGCATCTGGAAATGGGGCAGGGTGTCTACACCGGATTGGCCACGCTGGTGGCAGAGGAGCTGGACGCCGACTGGAGCCAGATCCTCAGTGTCAGCGCGCCTGCACGGGCCGAATACAAGAATCTGCTTTTTGGTATTCAGGGCACCGGTGGCAGTACATCCATTGCCAATGCCTATACACAAATGCGGGAAGCCGGAGCCGCTGCCCGCCATATGCTGGTGGCTGCTGCCGCCCAGCATTGGGATGTAGCCGCCAATGAAATAACCATTGATAAGGGTATTGTTCAGCACGCCGACTCTGGCCGCAGTGCCTCTTTCGGCACCCTGGCGCCCCTGGCGGCGCAACAGCAGGTTCCGGACAAGGTGGCGCTGAAAAAGCCGGAGCAGTTCAGACTGATAGGCAAGCTCAATTTGCCTCGCAAGGATTCGGGCAAGATCAATGGCACCGCAATCTATACCCAGGATATCCAGCTGCCCGGCATGCTGACGGCGGTGGTTGCCCGCCCTCCCAGGTTTGGCGCTGTTCTCGACGGGGTCGATGATTCGGCTGCCAGAGCTGTGCCCGGCGTGGTGGACATTGTTCGCCTCGACAATAATGCCGGAGTCGCTGTGCTTGCCACCGGTTTCTGGCAGGCCAAAACCGCTAGGGACGCGCTCAAACTGAGCTGGAATGAGGTTGCTGCATTTGCAAAAAGTTCCGCCGAGCTGTTTGCGGATTTTCACGCAATCGCCGAAAAACCAGGGTTGTCGGCGCGCAAAGACGGCGATGTGACCCAGGGGTTTGCCCGTGCCGAGCAGGTTGTCGAGGCCAGCTACGAGTTTCCCTATCTCGCCCATGCCGCCATGGAACCCCTTAACTGTGTCATCAGGGTAGACGGCGATAGCGCCGAGCTCTGGTATGGCGCCCAGCTGCAAACGGTCGATCAAATGAAGGTTGCCGAATACCTGGGGCTGAATCCTGAAAAAGTGGCCATAAACACCCTGATGGCCGGGGGCAGTTTTGGTCGTCGAGCCAGCTCGGCCTCGGATTATGTCCTGGAGGCGGCGCGAATTGCCAAAGCGTACGGCAAGCCTGTGCCCATTAAGATGCAATGGACCAGGGAAGACGACATGAGAGCGGGATTTTTCCGCCCCATGACGGTTAACGCCCTCAAGGCGGGGCTCGACGCGGATGGCAATATTATCGCCTGGCAGCATCGCGTGGTCAGTCAAGCCATTGTTAAGGGTAGCGTATTTGATAGCCCTGATAGCGGCGGCATTGATTCGGCCACCGTGGAAGCGGCCATAACACTGCCCTATGGAATCGCCAATGTTTCTGTGGAGCAGCACTCTCCGGAGTTGCCTGTCCCGGTGTTGTGGTGGCGCAGTGTCGCCAGTACACATTCCGCCTTTGCCATCGAGGCTTTTATCGACGAACTGGCGGCGAAAAGTGGTCAGGATCCTCTGGCGTTTCGCTTGAAAATGCTCGCCGAAAAACCCCGACATCGCGGAGTTTTGGAGCTCGCCGCAGAAAAAGCCGGTTGGGGTAAGCCGCTGCCGCCGGGAAGAACACGAGGCCTCGCCTTGCACGAGTCCTTTAATTCCTATGTGGCCATGGTGGCCGACGTTGCCATTGCTGAAGACGGTAGTTACCGCCTGGAAAAAGTCACCTGTGCGGTGGACTGCGGCGTTGCCGTCAATCCCGATATCATTAAGGCGCAGATGGAGGGCGGTATCGGCTTTGGTCTGGCGCCAGCACTGATGAGTGAAATTACCTTTAAAAATGGTTTTGTCGAGCAGTCCAGTTTTCACGACTATCAGGTGCTGCGCATCCATCAAATGCCAGAGGTGGATGTGCATATAGTGCCATCGGATGCCCCACCTACGGGCGTCGGCGAGCCGGGGACGCCCGTGGTGGCTCCCGCCCTTGCCAATGCGCTTTTTGCGGCGGGTTCAAAACCCATTCGCCGTCTGCCTCTTCAACCCAGGCTTCTGCTGTAGACGGCGCGGCGACAATTGCCTGTTCAAGTGATGCAGTTTTCAGGACAGAGGGTGTCGAGGATAAATGGTGTCCAATAGCCACTATGGGTTGTTAAAAACCTATTTTGACAGCCTCAATGCCACGCGGGATGATGGCGACTGGGTGCTGGCGATAGTGCTGGACAAAACGGGTTCCAGTTACCGTCGCCCTGGCGCCTTTATGTTGATATCCCCCTTGGGGCAGTGTTTCGGCCTTGTCAGCGGCGGCTGCCTCGAAGCGGATATTGTGCTTCGCGCTCGCCAGGCGCTGGAGAGCCGCAAGCCCTGCTATGTGATCTACGATATGGCAGAGGATGACAGCTATGCAGCAGAGCTGGGTATAGGCTGCGGCGGCAAGATTGGCGTTCTTGTTCAGCCCCTGGGGCAACAGCAGCAGCTGTTTTACCGCCAGCTATTTCAACGTCTGTCCGATGGTGAATCCTGCTACTTGGGTTACGGCATTCCACCCTTGGGGGTGCAGAGCCACGGCGTGGCGATGAGCTTGATCGCTGAAGATGGGACGGAACTCGCCCGCTTGGGAGGTTCTCTGTGCCGGCTCGAGGCGGTTCGCCAGGTAAAAATACCTGCGCCCGTCAGTTTGTGGGTCTTTGGTGGCGGCGCCGACGCCCGGCCTCTGGTTGCTATCGCGGCGCAATTGGGCTGGCGGGTCAGCGTTGTTGACCATCGCCCGGCCTACGCCCGCGTCGCCGGCTTTCCGCTGGCGGAACAGATTTTTCGTGCCCGCCCCGATAACAGTGATGCCCTTTCTCTGGCAAACGCCAATGCCGCTGTGTTGATGACCCATAATCTGGCGATGGATGCCGCCTGGTTGAAATGTCTCAGCGGTACAGAGGTGCGCTATGTGGCCTTGCTCGGGCCGAGGGCGCGCCGCCTCCAGGTAGAGGCGCTTGCCGGTGTCGAGGATGCCAACTGGTTGGCGACGCGACTGCATGGGCCGGCAGGTCTCGCGTTGGGGGGTGAGTTGCCGGAATCCATCGCGCTATCCATTCTTGCCGAATGTCACGCCCACCTTCATAGGCGCAGGGCTGAATCCCTAAACCTTGCCGAGGTGATTAACCCGTGAAAATTGCCGGGTTGCTGCTCGCTGCAGGCGGCAGCACACGCTTTGGCAGCGATAAAAGGCGGGCGGTTCTTAATGATGGTTCAAGCCTTATCAGTGCCAGTCTGATAAAACTGGAAGCCGTTGTCGATAGGGTTTTTGTCGCCGTTCGTGAGCCTGTTTTGGAAATCGCCCCTCTCTTTGACTGCACAGCAGTCAGCGTAGTGCAGGTGCCTGACACTCAGGGCTTGGGCGATAGTCTCGCCGCAGCGGTCAGGCAATTAATAACCTTTGATGATTTTGATGCGGTGATCATTGCCCTTGCCGATATGCCCTGGATAGACGTGGACACCCTTAAGCGGATTGTTTCCAGCCTGGAAACGAACCCATTGGTGGTTCCCAGTTTTTACGGCCAGTGGGGACATCCGGTGGGGTTTGGCCGGCGCTATTTCACTGAACTTATGGCCTGTTGTGGCGATAGGGGTGCACGCTGGATATTAGAACGCAATAAGGGTGAACTCTGTGTGCTGGAGGTCGACGATGAAGGCGTCGTTAATGATGTGGATTATCCCGAGGATCTGCACCGCCAATAGATTGCGATTTGAGGCAGATCGGAAGAGCA